>CAZMDT010000113.1:494-9092 GCA_964564965.1 uncultured Planctomycetaceae bacterium
CCGCCCCGTCGCCGCAGAAGCCGATCACCCGGTAGCCGTTCCGCCGAAGCGCCTCGATCTGCCCCCCCAGCAGCTTCTGCATGGTCAGGTCGATGGCGCAGACCTGAGCGACGGTGATCGGTCTGCCGGTGCGGCGGGGCAGGCTGTCGGGGCCGGTTGAGGACATCGGCGCTCTCACGCGTGCCGCCCCGCCGCGGCCATCACCTCCTCGTACAGGCGCTCAACGCGCCCGACGGCAGCCTGAAGCGAGAAGGTCCGCTCGACCCACGCGGCGGCCTGCTCGGCGGGGGCCCGAAGTTGCGGCAGCGTGCGCAGGACGTGGACGGTGTTGGCAGCGAAGCGTTCGTAGTCTCCCGGGGCGGCCGTCAGCGCGTGCCAGGCGGGATGCAGCGCCTCCCTGGTGGCCGCCAGGTCGCTGGCGACGCAGACGACGCGGGCGAGCTGCGCCTCCGACAGCACCAGCCCGAAGCCCTCGAACAGCGAGGGGAACAGGAAGCAGTCCATGGCGTGCATCAGGTCGGGCACGTCGGACCGCACGCCCGTGAGCACGAACCGCTCGGTCAGGCCCGCCGCCGCGATCCGCCCCTCGACGTCCGCCCGCAGCGGCCCGTCCCCCACCAGCAGGAACCGCGCCGCCGGCACGTGCCCGGCGACCTTCGCGGCGACCGCGACCAGCCCCGCATGGTCCTTCTGCGGCGCGAACCTGCCCACGTGTCCGACGACGAGGTCGGCGGGGCCAAAGCCGAGCGCCTCGCGCACCTCGTCGCGCGGCCGCCAGGTCGTCAGCCGGTCGACGTCCACGCCGTAATGCACGACGGTCATCGGCGCGCGGTAGTGTCCGTCGCGCCAGCCGGGGAAGAGCGTGTCGAGATTCGCCCGGCTGTAGCCGACGACGAGGCTGGCGTTGGCGAGCAGGACGCGCCTGCTGATACCGAGGTAGGCGTCGCGCGCCGGCCGGAGCCACGGGCGCCGGTTCACCGCGGCGGCGAGCGAGTCCATGCGGGTGTTGTGGAAGCCGGCGAGACGGGCCTTCAGCCCCGCCTGGCGAGCCGCGTACACCGCCGGCCCGCTGAGCGGTCCGAGATGGCAGTGCAGGATGTCGTAGTGTTGCTCGCGGAGCAGGCCGGCCAGCCGGCGGATGAACCGCACCTGGTCCCACTTCATGGGCACGCGGTACAGCCGCGCCCCGAGCCCCCTCGCCTCATCGGCCATCGCGCCCTCCGAGGCGCCTTTGCAGCAGAAATCGAACCGGAACCGCCGGCGGTCGACTGTCCTCAGGACGTTCATGAGGTACGTCTCGATGCCGCCCCGGTTGAGCCAGTTGATGACGTTGAGGACGCGGATTGTGCGGGTGGCGATCATCGTTCAGGGCTCACGGGGCACCCGGGTCTCGGCGCCAGTGCTGTTCGGTCCGCCGGGCCAGCTCGCGGTAATGGGCTGTCCGCCGCTCGTTCAGAACACTTCGGCGGTAGGCCTTCGCCTTCTTCACGGCATTGAGCGCGCCGCGGCGCAGGGCGTCGGCGTCGGCGGCGACGGCGCGGATGCGCTCGGCCAGAGCCTCCGCGTCGCCCGGCGGCACCAGGTAGGGTGCGTCGAGGATCTCCGGGATGCCGGCGACGTCGGAGCCGATCGCCGGGCAGCCCCGGGCGGACGCCTCGATGAGCGCCCGCGGCAGCCCCTCCTGCCGGGAGGCGTTCAGGAAGAGGTCGACGCCGTCGAGAAACTCGAAGACCGGGCGCCCGCCGGGCAGGCGCCCCCGGAAGATCACCCGGTCGGCCACACCCAGCTCGCGGGCCAGCGCCTTCATCTCGCCGAGCGCCGCCCCGTCGCCGGCCATCTCCAGGACGACGTTGGCTCCGGCGCCGATGCAGGCGGCGGCCGCCCGGATGTGCACGTCCGGCGCCTTGTAGGCGGCCGAAAACGAGCCGATGAAGCCGAGCCGCACGGGCTCGCCATCGCCGGCGAGCCGCCGCGGGATCGTCGCGGTTCTGGCGAGGCGCGGCGCCGCGTCGTGGAGCACCATGTCGTCCGGCAGGTCGACGCTGGAGTAGTTCGTCGTGTAGGCCCCGGGGGCGGGCCGATAGCGGCGCTGGAGCGCCTCGGCCGTGACGTACGCGGCCGTCGCCGCGCCGGCGCATTGGGCACGAAGGTCGCGCCGTGCCCTTCGTCGGATGAACGGGCGAAGCGGGCCGGTCACCGTGCCGGGCGCCAGGCTGTCCCACGGATCGCCGACGACCTCCACGCCGTAGGGCGCGGCGAGGGGGCGAAGGAGCCGCCACGTGAGCGTGCCGATGGCGTCGGGCACGCGGAGGACCACCGCCTGCCCCGGCATAATGGCCGCCTTGAGCGCACGGAGGAGGCGCCGCCGGACGTTCAGGTAGCCCCACGGTCCGCGGTAGTCGGGCAGCTCGATGAACCGCACGCCGGGGCCGGTCGCCCGGGCCATGCCTTCGGGCGGCACCGCCACCCGCCGGACACGCGCCGCCACGGCGACCTCCTCGAAGACGCGCAGATACCGCGTCCAGAAGCCGTCGTAGTCCAGCTTCGAGGAGAACACCTCGCCGCCCGAGGCGGTGAAGTGGGCCGAGAGTGTCACGAGAATTCGCATGGGTCCCGTGCGATTCGGCGCCCGGCGGCGCGGGCCGCCGCCAGCCACGCGGCTTCGCCGAAGGTCATGAGATCCGGCCGCATGCTGGGTCTCCAGGCGGCGGGGGCCGCGACGCTGCCGCTCAATACGGCAGGCCGTAGGCGGCTCCGGCCTCCTCGTGCTCGGCGTACTCCGGAGGCTCCGCGGCGGCCGCGTATGCCTCCTCGCGTTGCAGCCGCGTGAGCGCGGCCGTCATTGCGCCCATCCACATGAAGCCATAGAACCATATGGTGTTGAGGGGGTTATCGGCCGTCAGCGACGAGAAGATGCTCGTGACGACGACCCATCCGACGCCTGCGCCGAAGACGCGGGCGAAGGGGGAGGAGGCGTAGCGGGCGAGGAACCTCCCGCGGCGCGCCATCCCGACGAAGTAGAGCACGAACCACACCAGCCCCGCCAGCCCATAGGGCAGCACGATCGACAGCAGCGAGTTGTGCGCATACCAGCCCGCGGAGGCGTAATAGCTTCTCCCGCAGCCGGACACGAACGTCCACGGACCGAAGGCATGCTTCACGGCTGCGATCGCCGCATCGAGGCGGCCGCTGCCGGCCAGCAGTCCGCCCTCGGCCCCCATCTGCGCGGAGGTCTTGCTGAGAACGTGCTGCAGCGCATCCTGCAGGCCGGGCAACAGGAACACCAGCGGCACCGCCACGAGCAGGATCGCCAGGAAGGTCAACCGCCGGCGCGAGAGCAGGATGAACAGGACGACGGCCATGCCGAGGCCCAGGAACGCGCTTCGGCTGCCGCTGACGACGACCGTCCCGGCGAAGAAGACCGCCAGCGCCAAGGCCGCCAGCCGGTGCCACTTCCGGCCCCTGTGGACGAGAAAGACGCCGACCATGATCAGGGCGATGCCGACGTTGACACCGGCCGAACCCGGCGACAGGAAGGCGCCCGCGGCACGCGTCTGCGTGAGCTCCTCCTGCGCGCTCGCCGCCACCCAGAACCAGCGCCCCCATGGCATTCGGAGCCAGTCGCCCCACGCCGTGATGCAGCCGAGGGTGATGCCGATGAGGTAGCTGATGAAGATGCGGCGGAGGTCGGTTTCGGTCTCGGCCGCCGAGATGACCGTCAGCGCGAACGCCACGCCGACGCTCATCTTGAGGGTATCCTTGAGGGTCGGGACGATCAGGCCGGAGCCGCCCAGGAAGACGCCGGTGACCTGCCCGAGGAGGTAGAGGCAGAAGAACCCCACGATCATCCTGCCGCTCCAGCCGAGGTTCCTGACCCGCCCCTTCAGGCAGAACACGAGAAAGCAGCACAGGATGAAGACGTCGTCGAACCCGGCGTTCAGCGGCAGCAGGCCGTAGAGCAGCCGGTTCGGATAGGCCAGCAGGACGGGCCAGAGCAGGTAGGCAAGCGTGTTGCGCGTGCACAGCCCGAGGCCGAGCACAAGGAACACCGCCACGCCCAGGACAACGTACGTCATGGCCTGCCCTCGCCGCCTGCCGTGAAGAGGCCGGGGCACAGCGCCCGGTACACGTCGGCGACCTCGCGGGCGACGCGCGGGGCGTCGAAGCATCGCCGGACGCGAGCCAGGCCGGCGGCGCCCATCCGGCGCGCGCGGTCCGGATCGTCCAGCAGCGCGACGATCGCCCCGGCCAGCGCGCCCGCGTCGCCGCCAGGGACCAGCAGCCCCGTAACCTCGTTATCGACGATTTCCGGATGGGCGCCCACCGCGAACGCCACGACGGGCAGCCCGCAGGCCATGGCCTCGGCGAAGACCAGCCCGAAGCCCTCACCGAAGCCGCGGTTCCAGGTGGGGGCGCAGAAGACATTCGCGTCCGCCAGCGCGGCTCGCGCCCGCGGCACGCTCTCTGCCAGCAGGAAGCGGCAGTTGCCCCCGAGGCCAAGCTCCCCCGCCCGCGCCTTGAGCCGGTCCAGGTACGCCGCCGAGCCGGCGGACGTGCGCCTCCCGATGAACGCGCAGAGGGCGTCGCGGCGGCGGGCGGCCACGTGCGCCATCGCCTCCACGAGCAGGTGCTGGGCCTTCGGCTCGGCGTAGGTGCCGAGGCAGACCACCAGCGGCACGTCCCCGGGCACGCCCAGGCGGCGGCGCAGCTCCCCGCGCCGCTCCCGCGCCTCACGCGACACCTCCTCCACCTCGATGGCGTTGTGGATGACCTGCGTCCTGGCCCGGATGTCGTCCGGCAGCGACTGCTTGACGGCCCGGCTGATCGCCAGGAAGCGGTCCGCCGAGCCCGCCAGCAGGCGGCGGAAGCGCCGCCACGTGCTCAGCGTCGGATGCCGCCAGTGGCACACGAGAATGAACCGGACGAACCGCCTGGCGAGGCAGGCGGCAATTGCGCCGTAGCCCGGGCCGGTGTGGACGATCCGGACGCGGCTGCGCCGCACCCAGGCCGCGAGCGCCGCGGCCCGACAGACGACCCAACCGGTGTTCCACAGCAGGCGCCACAGCCGCTTCAGCACGCCGAGCCGGCCGCCCGCGCGGACGACCCTGACGGGCTGGGAGCCCAGGAGGGCGACCTCGGCGCCGAGGTCGCGCAGGGCGCGCGTCAACGGCCCGTCCGACAGGGCCGCAACGCGAAGCGGAACGTCCGCGGGCATGTGCCGGTAGAGGATGCAGGTCGAGCGGAGCGTGCCGCCGCCCTCGTGCCCCTGCACCAGCAGGGCCGCCACCCCCCGCGCCGAACCGGCGCCTCTGCCGTTGAGCGCCCCGGGCATCACGAGCGGCCCTCCCCGTCCAGCCCGCGGCGGATCTGCTGGTCCAATCGCGCAGCCACGGCGGCCCAGGTCTGTTCGCGCTCAGCCCGCTGCCGGGCCGCCGCTGCCAGCCGGCCTCGCAGCGCCCCGTCGGTCAGGAGCCTCACGGCCGCGGCGGCGATCTCGTCGGCATCCTCCGGATCAACAAGCAGGCCGGTCTGCTCGTGGGCGATGGCCTCAGGGATGCCGCCGCTGCGTCCGCCGATAGCGGGCAGGCCGTAGTGGGCGGCCTCGACGTAGACGATTCCGTATCCCTCGACGCTGCGGGGGGGGATCGCCCGGCCGGGCATGACGAACACGTCGGCGGCCCCGTACAGCACGGCCAGCATGTCATCGCCGAACCTGCCGATGAACCGCACGTGCCGCGCGACGTCCAGCTCGGCGGCCAGGGCCTCAAGCCGCGGCCGGTCCGGGCCGTCGCCCGCGACGACGTACTCGGTGCCGCTAACGGCCTCGCGAACCGCCGGAAGGGCGCGGAGGACCATGTCCACGCCTTTGCGCGGCTCCAGGCGGGCGACGGTCAGCAGCACTGCCCCGTCGGCGAGGCCGAGCGCCGCGCGTGCCTGCTGCTTCGGCACGGCCGGCGGCATGGTCTCGGGCGCGATGCCGCAGCCGATGACGGCGGGCGCCTTCGCTCGCCCGAGCGCCTCCTGGGCGACGGCGGCGGTGAAGCGGCTGTTGGCGAAGACGTCATCGACGTGGCGTGCCGCCCGGCGGAATGCCCGGCGCCTCGCCCCGCCGCCTCCCGCCAGGCCGTACATCACGTTGCCGTGGCAGATCAGGCCCGTGCGCACGCCCGTGCCGCGCGTCGCCCGCATCGCCGCCACGCCCATGGGCGAGGCGACGAGCACGTAGCCCGCCTGCCGGTCGCGAACCAGCCGTCGCAGACGCCGCCCGAAGGCCCGCGCCCTGAAGCCGAAGCCCAGCCGCCCCAGCAGCCCGCCCGTGGGGCGGGGGACGATCCGAAGCACCTCATACCCCCGCCCGGCGTCACACGCCTCGGCCGGGCCCTCCGGCGCCGCCACCACCACGCGCCACCCAAGGCGTCCGAGCGCGCCCGCCATCTGCGAAGCCAGCTCGGCGATTCCGCCGAGCCGCGGCTTGAAGTCCTGCGCGACCATGATGAGTGTGCCTGGCGGTCTCACGCGTTGGTCCTAGCAGGCGGCGCGGGCCCTCGCGCCCTCCAGCACGCCCGCGACGGTGGCGGCGATCCGGGACCACTCGAAGGCGCGGTAGGCCTCGTCCCACTCCCCCTGCCAGCTCCGGCCGCGGGCCTCGCGGAGGGCCTCCGCCCAGGCCGGGGCTTCCGGCGGCGAGAAGACCACGCCCGGCAGCCGCAACGTGCGAAGCTCCTTCAGCGGCGTGGCGACGGTGAGCCTGCCGGCGGCGGCGTACTCCAGCACCTTGATCGGCAAGGCGTTGTCGGTGAACGGGCGGACCTCGAACGGGAGCGTCCCCAGGTCGATCAGGCGGAAGTAGCGCGCCACGTCGCCCGGCGGCACGGGCCCGGTGAAGACCACCCGCCGCGACGCCCGGTGCCGCCACCGGGCCGCTTCCGTGCCCGGACCCACGATCAGCAGCGCCGCGTCCGGCATGCGCGCCGCCGCCAGCTCGAAGGCCTCGAGCAGCAACTCCAGCCCGGACCACGGCCCGTGGTTGCCGATGCAGCCGATGACGTACCTGCCCTCCAGGCCCAGCTCCCTGCGCAGGGCGGCGACCTGCTCCTCGCCGACGCTTTGCACCTCCGCCGCCGCCGCGCCGTTGGGGACGTAGTGGGCCTCGCGGCCGTAGCGCTCGCGGATGAGCTCGATCAGCGCGTGGGAGACCGTGACCACCTCGTCGGAGCACCGGACTTCGTGGTCGATCACGCGCTGCACGACGGCTTTCGTCCGCGCCCCGGCGAGCGAGACGTGGTCGTCCACCAAGTCGTACACGGTGGCGAGGCCGGGCAGGCCCGCCGTCTCGAAGAGCTGCGCCGAGGCGTTCAGGACGAGGGCGACGCCGAGCCGCCGGCACAGCCGCCGGATGCTGCGTCGGTTGTGCCCGAGCTGCCTGCCCACAGGGCGGAACAGGGCCGGGGCCGTGACGTAGTGAAGCGGCCCGTCGGGCAGATCGCCCGGGCGCCACGCGCCAACGGCCTGCTTGAGCTCCCCCCACAGGCGGGCGGCCCTGCGGAGCGGGCGCGACGACGAGGCGCCGGCATCGTGGCACCAGAGCAGGTAGTGCACATCGTACCGTTGGGCGAGGTGTCGCGCGATCTCGTGCGAGCGCACGCGAACCGACAGGCGCGGGGCGTGCGGGATGACCAGCAGCTTATCCAACGATCAGCTCTCCGAACAGGTCGCCGGCCGGGGGGCCTCGCCCGCCTCGGCCGAAAGCGCGGACCGCCTCGTGATGCGCACCAGGTGGAGGGCAAACCAGCCCGTCCAGACGCCGTGCACCGCGTACGCCAGCAGTCGCGACGCCGCCAGCCCCAGCGCGCCGAACCGCACGAGCAGCCACGTGGCAGCGATGAACACGATCGACCAGCCGAGGTTCATCGCGAACCCCAGCCACATCCTGCCCGTGGCGGTGATGGTCTGCTCGACGGGCTTCTGCATGGCCACCACGCCCGCGGCGAGGAACGTGACGGCCAGCACGGGCCAGCCCGCGATGAAGCTCGAACCGTAGGCGGCCATGATCAGCGGGCTCATCGCGCAGCCGATGACGACCATCGCCGCGGCGATGACGGCGTTGAGCTTGACGGCGTGCCCGAGCGCGCGGATGGCGTGCTTCGGCATGCCCTCGCCGAGGCGTTCCGACAGGATCGGCAGCAGCGTCCGGCTGAACACGGTCGGCAGCAGCAGCAGGGCCGTGAACCACTGGTTCGCGGCGTTGAAGATGCCCAGCTCGGCGTAGCCGCCGTCGCGGTTGGCGAGCAGGGCGTTGCAGGCCCAGCGGGACGGCCCGGTGACGGCGGCGGCCAGGACGGTCGGCAGGCTGAACGCCCACAGGAGGCGGCGCTCCTGCCACCATCCCGCGAGGGAAACGGGCACGCCGCGGCGGGCGGCCTCTCGGCGCAGCACCAGGTGTCCGAGGAACCAATTGGGGGCGGGGCTGAGCGACACGCCCCACACCAGGCCGGTCAGGCCGCCAAACCAGGCCCCGCCGACCATCAGCGGCAGCGCGATCAGCCCGCCAAGCAGCCGCACGCGGAACAGCGGCCTGAACGCCTCGAACCCCGCCAG
>CAZMDT010000114.1:0-9081 GCA_964564965.1 uncultured Planctomycetaceae bacterium
GTCTCAGGGACAACGGCGGCAGCGACCCGAACGTTGTCGTTCAGGGCCTCGTGGTCCTGCCCGCCTAGCTTGGGCCGCTCACCACTCCGCCTTCATCGGGCGCGACATCAGCCCGGCGACCGCCTCGCGCGGGCTGTTGCCTCCGAAGAGCACCTGGTGCACGGCCTGCGTGATGGGCATCTCGATTCCTGCCCGGCTTGCGAGCTCCACGACGCTCCGGGTGGTGGCCACGCCCTCGACGACGCCCTCCGTGGCCGCAAGCGCCTCGTCGACGGACGCCCCGCGCCCGACGGCATCGCCGAAGGACCGGTTGCGCCCCACCGGCGAGAAGCAGGTGGTCACCAGGTCGCCCACGCCCGACAGCCCCGCGAAGGTCTCGCTCCTGGCCCCCAGCGCCACGCCGAGCCGGGTGATCTCCACGAGGCCCCGGGTCAGCAGGGCGGCCTTCGCGTTGACGCCGGCGCCCAGCCCGTCGAGCACGCCGGCGGCGATGGCGATGACGTTCTTGGTCGCGCCGGCCAGCTCCACACCGAGCAGGTCGGTGTTCGTGTAGACGCGGAAGTACGGACGCGTGAAGCACGTCTGCACCTCGCCGGCGAACGTCTCGTCCTCCGCCGCCGCCGTCACCGTCGCGGGCAGCCGCCGGGCGACCTCCGGCGCGATCGACGGGCCCGACAGCGCCGCCACGCGCCGCCGGCCCGGCTCCCCCGCGTCCAGCACGTCGCGGATGATCTGTGTCGGCCGGAACAACGTGCCGTTCTCGATCCCCTTCGCCACCGAGCAGATGGGCACGTCTTCTGCGCAGTTGGGGGCGAGCCGCCGCCAGACGCCTCGCATAAACTGTGTCGGCACGGCCGAGAGGACGAGGTCGGCGCCGTTGAGCGCGCGGGTGTCGTCGCCGGTGATCTCCAAGTCTTCCGGCAGGCGGACGCCGGGCAGGAATCGGCGGTTCTCGCGGGAGCGGGCGAGCTCGGCGGCGGCCTCGGGAAAGGCCGACCAGAGGCGCACGGCGTAGCCGTTCTCGGCGAGAATGATGGCACAGACGGTGCCCATGCCGCCGTCGCCGACGATGACGATCTGCTTCGGCATGGCGTCAGGCTATCGGTGAAAGACGGGCTTGTCCAGCACGGCGGGCAGGCCCGGCCTTGCCATCGCCGCCGGCCCCCGTAGAATGCACGCCTGCCCCGCAATCGAGGCGTCTGACCGTGCCCGATGAGTTTTTCGTCAAGGAGCTGCCCAACGGCATGACGCTGCTGGGTGAGCGGATGGACCATGTGGTCTCGGCGGCCGTGTCGCTGCTGGTGCCGGTCGGGGCCGCTCACGATCCCGACGGGTGCGAGGGCGCCGCCGCCGTCGCCGCCGAGTGGTGCCTGCGCGGCGCGGGCCCGCGTGACACCCGCGGTCTGCACGACGCCCTGGACGCGCTCGGCTGCCAGCACCACGAGCGCCCGCAGAGCGCCCACGTGCATTTCTCCGCGGCGCAGCTCGGGCGGCACCTGGGGGAGGTGCTGGCGATCTACGCGGACATCGTCCGCCGCCCGCGGCTGGAGGACGCCGGGTTCGAGTCGAGCCGCGGGCTGGTCGCGCAGGACCTGGCCTCCCTGGAGGACGAGCCCGCCCACAAGTGCAACCTGCTGCTGGGAGAGCACTTCTACCCCCGGCCGCTCGGGCGCTGCGTCTACGGCAGCGAGGAGTCGCTGGCGGGAATGACCGCCGAGGCCGTGCGGGACCACGTCCGTCGGTCCTTCGCGCCCCGGGGCACCATTCTGGCGGCCGCCGGAAACATCGAATGGGGCCGCCTCTGCGGGCAGGTGGAGGAGCTGTTCGGCGACTGGTCGGCGCCCGGGGCAGCCGACGTGGCGACGCAGCCGCCGGCAGGCGGGACCACGCACCTGAAGAAGGACTCCGCCCAGACGCACCTGGCGATGGCGCATCGGTCGGTGCCGCCCCGCCACGAGCGTTACTACGCGGCGCGGCTGGCGGTGACGGTGCTGTCGGGCGGGATGAGCAGCCGGCTGTTCACGGAGGTCCGCGAGAAGCGCGGCCTGGCGTACCACGTGTCCACGCGCTACGACAGCCTGAAGGACCACGCGGGACTGTTCACGTACGCGGGCACGCGCCCGGAGGCCGCGCAGGAGACGTTCGACGTGACGGTCGGGGAGCTGCGCCGCCTGGGGGAGGGCGTCGAGCCGCATGAGATCGAGCGGTCGCGGACGCAACTGAAGAGCTGGCTGGTGATGCGGAGCCAGTCCACGGGCGCCCGCGCCAGCGCGATCGCCGGCGACTGGTACCACCTTCGCCGGCTGCGAAGCCTCGATGAGATCATGGGGGCGGTCGACGACGTCACGGCGGATGAGGTGGTCGACTACGTGCGGGCCTTCCCCGCCGAGGACTTCACCACGCTGGTCATCGGGCCCGAGCCCCTCGGCGGCAACGGGGCGGGCGGATAGAGCCGATGGAATTCAGGCACGAAGAGCTCGACAACGGACTGACCGTCATCGCGGAGGTGAACCCCTCCGCGGCCTCGATGGCGGCCGGGTTCTTTGCGCGGACCGGCAGCCGCGACGAGACGCCCGAGGTCTCCGGGGTGAGCCACTTCCTCGAGCACATGGTGTTCAAGGGCACGGCCGGGCGGACGGCGTTCGAGGTGAACTGTGCCTTCGACGACATGGGGGCGGAGTACAACGCCAGCACGTCGTACGAGAACACGATCTACTACGGGGCGGTGCTGCCGGAGCACCAGGGGCGGCTGCTGGAGCTGCTGTGCGACCTGATGCGTCCGGCGCTTCGGGCGGAGGACTTCGAGTTGGAGAAGAAGGTGATCCTGGAGGAGATCGCGCTGTACGAGGACCAGCCGAAGTTCCGCACGTACGAGAAGCTGATGTCGGCGTTTTTCGCGGGGCACCCGCTGGGGAACGTGATCCTGGGGACGCCGGAGTCCATCCGCGGGCTGAAGCGCGACGACATGCAGGCGTACTTCGAGCGGCGCTATTCGCCGGGCAATGTCACGCTGGTGGGCGTGGGGGCGGTGGACTTCGAGGGCCTCGTGGCGACGGCGCGTCAGCGCTGCGCGGCATGGCGCCCCTTCGAGGCGCCGCGCGACACCCCGCCCGCCCCCGGCGCCGCGGGGCGCGAGGTCATCGTCGACAG
This sequence comes from uncultured Planctomycetaceae bacterium, assembly GCA_964564965.1. Lineage (GTDB taxonomy): Bacteria > Planctomycetota > Phycisphaerae > SM23-33 > SM23-33 > CAZMDT01. Next base: position 3,151 of record CAZMDT010000114.1, read on the forward strand.
GAAGCTCGTGCGGCAGCAGATCGGGCTCATGTCGCCTGCGCCCCCCTGCCAAGACCGCCGCCGCTTCGCCGCGCAGATCCTCGCCACCATCCTCGGCGACCACGCCGGCAGCCGCCTGTTCTACGCCCTCGTGGAGCCCGCCATTGCCGACGAGGCCGGCACCTACTACGACGCCCTCGACGCCGCCGGCGGGTTCATCACGTTCATCTCCGCCGGGCCAGGCGCCCCGCGCCGCCCGCATCGCCGCCGAGGAGTTGCGGCGCTTCATGGACGAGGGCCCGGACAAGGCGGAGCTTCAGGCCGCCAAGAACAAGATCGCTTCCGGCGCCACGCTGAAGGGGGAGTTGCCGATGGGCCGGCTGGGCGCGGTCGGCATGGACTGGGTCTATCGCCGGGAGTACATGCCGCTGGCGGAGCAGATCGAGACGCTGCTGGCCGTCGGGGGCGAGGAGGTGCTCGCGGTGGCGCGGGAGTTCGACCTGACGGCCACCACGCTCGTCACCCTCGGGCCGCTGGACGACCTGTGACCGGCCCGCCCACCACAGGCCCGAGGCCCGCACCGGCGAGCGTCCGCGGCAAGCGCGTGACGGTCGTGGGGCTGGGGCATTTCGGCGGGGGCATCGGCGTGACGCGCTGGCTGTGCGGGCAGGGCGCCCGGGTGACCGTCTCGGACCGGGCGCCGGCGGAGCAGCTCACCGATGCCCTCGGGCAGATCGAAGGCCTGGCCGTGACGCTGCACCTGGGGGGCCACGAGGAGCGCGACTTCACCGAGGCGGACCTGCTGGTGGTGAGCCCCGCCGTGCCCAAGGACCTGCCGCCGATCGCCGCCGCCGAGCGCGCCGGCGTGCCGCGGACGACCGAGCTGAACCTCTTCCTGGAGCGCTGCCGCTGCCGCATCGTGGGCGTCACGGGCACGGTGGGCAAGTCCACCACGGCGGCCATGGCCGGGGCCATCCTGGCGAGGCGGTTCCCCACGCACGTCGGCGGGAACATCGGCCGAAGCCTGCTGGCGGACCTTCCGGCGATCGCGCCCGACCACGTGGTGGTGCTCGAGATGTCCAGCTTCCAGCTCGAGGACGTGCCGCTGGTGGGCGTCAGCCCGCACGTGGCGGTCGTGACGAACCTGTCGCCGAACCACCTCGACCGCCACGGCACGATGGCGGCGTATGCGGCGGCCAAGAAGAACATCTTCCGCTACCAGTCGCCCGACGACGTGCTCGTGCTGAACGCGGCGTGCGAGGCGACGGCCGCTTGGGCCGAGGAGGCCCCCGGCCGCGTGGAGCGCTTCGACCCGTCGGGGGCGCAGTTCGAGCTGGCGGTTCCCGGCCGGCACAACCAGGCGAACGCCGAGACGGCATGGGCGGCGGCGAGGCCGTTCGGCGTGCGGCGGGAGGAGGCCGCCGCGGCCCTGCGGGGTTTCGGGGGGCTGCCGCACCGGCTGGCGTTCGTGGGCGAGCGGCACGGCGTGGAGTATTACAACGACTCGAAGTGCACCACGCCGGAAGGGGCGATCGTGGCGCTGGAGGCGTTCGCGCCGCGCCGGGCCGTGGTCATCGCCGGGGGATACGACAAGGGCGCCGGCTTCGAGCGGCTGGGGGAGGCGCTGGCGGCGCGGGCCAAGGCTGTCGTCGCCATGGGCGCCACGCGGGAGAAGATCATCGCGGCGATTGAGGCCGCCGGCGCGGCGGCGCCCCCCGCCGTACACCGGGCCGGCAGCCTCGAAGAGGCCGTTGCCCTCGCGGCCGCCGCCGCCGGGCCTGGCGACGTGGTCCTGCTGGCGCCGGCCTGCGCCAGCTACGACATGTTCACCAACTACGAGCGTCGGGGGGAGGCGTTCGCGGCCGTGGTGTCGGCGCTCTAGGCCGCGCGGGCGCCACGCCGCCTCACAGCGGCGAGCCGAAGCGGTTGTGGTGCACGACCTCGGCGAACGGCGACTTCGCCGGGCGCTCGGGCGCTTCGGCGGGCTTGCCCACCGAGAGGATCGACCACACCCGAAGCCCCTCGGGCACCCCCAGCACCCGGCGCAGCTCGTCCTCGTGCGGGCGGACGGCGCCTTCGATCCAGCAGGCCCCGTACCCCAGCGCCACCGCCGCCAGCAGCATGTTCTGCATCGCCGCCGAGGCGTCCTGAATCCAGAACTCGCCGAACCGGGTGCCCTGGGGCTCGAGGAGGATGGCGATGGCGGCCGGCGCGGTCGCCAGCGCCCGGCTCGCCGGGCGAAGCTCCGCCATCACCGCCGGGTCGTCCACGATCACGTACTGCCGGAGCTGAAGGTTGCATCCGCTCGGCGCCTCGATGCCCGCGGCGACGTCGTCCATGACGATTCGCTCGAGGGCCGCCCGCGGCACCGCCGCCGGCAGGAACTGCCGAACGCTCCGTCGCGATTCAACCGCCTTGAAGAACTCCATACGCCCATCTCCTCTTCTGGCCTCCCCTCTGATACGCACCGGCGGCGCCGACGGCAAGGGCGGGTCCGTGATTTGCCGACGAGCCCGGGGCGAATCGGCCGATAAACGATGCCGGCCGGCAGGGAGGCCGACGATGACCGATTCAGACGGACCGGTGGCACTGGTGACGGGCGGGGCGGGCGGCCTGGGCCGGGCGGCGGCCGCAGCCCTCGCAAGCCGCGGATGGCGCCTCTGCCTTCAGCATGACCGCGGCGCCGCGTGCGAAACGGCAGTGGAGGCGATCCGCGCCGCCGCCGAAAAGGCCGGACACGACGCCGAGGTGGCCCCGATCGCCGCGGACCTCGCCGACGCCGACGACCGCGACCAGCTCGTGGAGGCGGTCATCGACCGCTTCGAACAGATCGACATGCTGGTGAACGCGGCGTTCGGCGCGCCGGCGACGGCAACGGACCTGCTGGAGCTCACCGAGGGCGACTTCCGGCAGGTGACGGCGGCGTATGTCGAGAGCGCGCTGTTCCTGACGCGGCTCGTGGCGAACGAGATGGTCCGCCTGGTGGAGGCCGGGCTCGCCGAGCGCCCCAAGATCGTCACGATCAACTCGATCGGCGCCTACGCCACGAGCGCCGACCACGCCCCGCAGTGCCTCGCGAGGGCGGCGCTGTCGATGCTGACGCGCCTGTTCGCCGACCGCCTGGGCGAGCACGGCATCAACGTCTACGAGATCCGCGTGGGGATCATCACGGCGGGGCCCGAAGACCCCGCCCACGCCCGCTACGACCGGCTCATCCAGCAGGGGCTCACGCCCATCCGCCGCTGGGGCCGCCCCGGCGACGTCGGGCGCGCCGTCGCCGCCATCGCCGAAGACCTGCTGCCCTTCAGCACCGGCGAGGTCATCAACGTCGACGGCGGCTTCCACCTCCGGCGCCTCTAGCCGCGGCTCACTCGGCGTCGAGAACGCGCTCGTCGTTGCGCGCCACCACCCGCTGCCCCGGCCGGACGATCACGAAGTCCTCGTCCCACTCCCCGGCAAACAGCTTCCGCAGCAGGCCGAGGTCGCCCCGCCGCAGCTCGAATCGCCAGCGGCGCTTCCGGGCATCCTGCCGCGCCTGCTCGACGTAGTCCTCCTCCGGCGCCACGCCCATCGCCAGGTACAGGTACCCCTCGTAGTTCTTCCGCGTATCACCGAGCATCCGGGCGACGTGGTCGGCGTTCTCCTTGCCGTACCGGGCGAGGAGGTCGTCGTAGTCGTAGTGCAGGCCGATGCGGTCGGCCACGGTCCGCCGCCCCTGCTCGGCCGACAGCGGATCGATCTCGTCGTTCCGCTCGACCCAGCCGGTGGACAGGTAGTACGTTCCCGGGCGGGCGTCGAAGTATGCCCGGTACGCCCCGCGCGAGCCGAACAGCAGCGTGATGCAGTCGTGCGCCCGCGGAACCACCAGCGGCAGGTTCCGGGCCGTCACGCCCACCAGCCCGTCGTTGCAGCGCGCGTAGCCGAGCAGGACGGCCTCGTAGCCCGCGTCGGCGGGCACGGCGTCCACCGCCAGTTGGACGCGGGCAACCATGTCGGGCGTTTCGAGGCTGTGCAGGCCCTTCGCCAGAAACTCCACGTCCACCAGGTTCGGCGTCGTCGCGGCCAGGGCGCATGCCTCGCGATAGATGATGGAGCAGCCGATGAACTTGAACTTGCGCCGCACTGCCGGGCTCATTGTCGTTCGTACGTGAGCTGGTGGAACGGCTCGTCCGCAAGGTACAGCACCAGCCGCCTGCCCCCGTCGATCAGCCGGAGCTTGCAGTTCAGCGCGTCGTCCCCGTGCCGCAGGACCGCGGCGTACACGCCGTTGCCGCCGGGGGCTACCGTGCCCGTCACGCCGGCGGCGGGGATGCTGACGCCCAGGCCCCCGCGGTTCTTGCGCACGATGAGCTGCTGGTCGGGCGCCGCCTGCACGGCCGCCATCACCGGGTCGCGGAGCATCGGCTTGAGGTTGCGCGGCGGCTGCTCAAGGAACGTGCCGGCGGGCGAGTCCTCGCCGCTGTCGGGGCCGATGGCGAGCCAGCCCACGTCGACCTCGGGCAGCCCGGCGACGTGCAGCTTGCCCCCTGCCGCCTTCTCCGGCACTTCGAACACGAAGCCCACTCTCCTTCTCTGGCCCGGCTTGAGGGCGACCGTGCGCCTGCGGGGCTCGCCGAACGCCGTCTGCAACCCGCCCTCGGAGCCCAGCGACGGCGACCGCTCACCGGCGACCTCCAGGAGCACGTCGTCGCCATGGTTGCTGAGCCGCAGCGGCTTGTCACCGGCGGTGATCTCGGCGGTGAGCGTGACGTAGATGCGGCCGGGCGGGGCCGGGCGGTATCCGCGGCCGGCAAAGACGCTCCACGACTTGCGCGCCACGGTGGCCACGGGCTCGCGCGGCTCCGGCGGCGCCACCGGCGGGGCGACGGGCGGGGTCACCGGCAGCGTACCGGTCGGCCCGCCCTTCTTCGGGCCGACGGGCTCCACGCGGCGGGTGCTCGGCCTCTGCTTCGGCGGCTGCGGGCGGTTCGGCTCACCGTCCGGCACCGTCAGTTGCGGGCGTTCGGCGGCGCCGCGGGCCTTGCCGGCGGGCAGCTTCCGTCGCGCCAGGATGCCGATCCACAGGCCGACGGCGAGGCCGACCATCACCACGAGCCCCACGGCAAGCAGCCCGCGCTGCGCCGGCGACAGCCCGGTGACGATCTCGACCTCCTGAACCTCCTCGGTGGCGTCCGCCCAGTCGCCGGCCAGGTCGAGCCGCGCCCGCTCGGACTCCCCCATCGCCGTCAGGTACTCGATGGCAGCGTCCTCGTCCTCGTGCAGCTCAGGAATCTGTATCCGGCCCCCGCAGGCCGGGCAGCGCCCGCGCTTGCCCGCCCGCCGGGCGCCCACCGTCAGGTGCTTCCCGCACGATCCGCAGGCGATGTGGATCGTCCGCCCCAGCGACTCGCGCGCCGTCGCGGCGAACCCGGGCTCGACGGCCTCGCCGCCGATCCACGTCTCCCCCGCCGCCTCCGCCGCGGCGGGCAGAGGCACGGCGTGCTCGCACTTCGGACACGGGACCCCCCCCGCCGACGGATCGCCCGTCGGCTCGAACATCGTCCCGCACTGCCCGCAGCGGACACGCACGCTAGCACACTCCCGCGCCAGGATACGCCTGGGCGATGGGCATTCGCCGGCCCGTTCCGAACGCCCGCGACGTCACCTTCAGGACCGGGGCCGCCTGCTGACGCTTGTATTCGGCCGCGTCCACCATCCGCACCGTGCGGCGGACCTCCCCGGCGTCCAGCCCGGCGGCGATGATGGTCTCGGCTGTCTCGTCCGCCTCGATGTACCGCGCCAGGATCCGGTCCAGCAAATCGTACGGCGGGAGGTGGTCCTGGTCCACCTGGCCGGGCTTCAGCTGTTCGCGCGCGATCCTGCGCCCGTCGATGATCGTGCCGTTGGTCGACTTGAGGTCCTCGATCGTGACCACGCCGTCTCGAACCACCACGATGCAATGGCGCTTGGACA
>CAZMDT010000115.1:0-8908 GCA_964564965.1 uncultured Planctomycetaceae bacterium
CGTGGATGCGCGAGCGGTCCGCGCCCAGCGACCGGAACCGCTCGGCGTAGACCTCGTGCTGCACGCCGATGGCGGTGAGACGGTTGAACAGGCGCCCGGCGAGCGGGCCGAGGCGACGGTAGCCGGGGTAGCCCTTGTCGGCGCTCATGCGCCCGTTGACGACGACGACGGGGATATCGCGGCGATTGCAGGCGGCCAGAAAGTTCGGCCAGATTTCGCCTTCCATGAGCACCACGAGGGCGGGGCGGACGTGGCTCAGGGCACGGCCCACGGCGAAGGTGAAGTCGAGCGGCCAGCGGAACACGACGTGGTCCGGCGCATAGAGGCGCCGCGCAGCGGCCATGCCCGTGTCCGTCGTCGTGGAGACCACCACGCGGAAGTCGGGCAGTTGGGCGTGGATCTCCCGGACGAGCGTGCGGGCCGCGTTGACCTCGCCGAGACTGACGCCGTGGACCCAGATAGCGGGCTGAAGCCCGTACCGAATGGGGGCGGCGCCGAACCGCTGGGCGATGTCGTGGCGGTAGCGCCCGTGTCGGATCATGCGGTACAGCCACAGCGGGCTGGTCGCCAGCAGCCCGAGCCCATACGCCACGTCAAGCAGCGCGCCCATCATGCCGGCCAGTATCGGGCGGGCGCGCGGGGGTGTCAATCCGCGGCGGCTTGGCCGGGTCCGTGGTTGTCCTGCTCCGGCGAGCGAGTACAATGCCCCACCTGCAAGGGCCTCTGCCGAACGCGACCGAAAGGCGAATCCCCATGGACCTGCCCTTCTCCGAGCGTCTCCGGAAGCTGCCGCCGTACCTCTTCGCGGACCTGCGCCGGAAGATGGCCGACGCCCGGGCACGCGGCATCGAGGTCATCCGCGTCGACATCGGCGACCCCGACGTGCCCACGCCCGAGCCGATCGTCGAGGAGCTCTGCCGCGCCGTCGCCGATCCCGGCGACGCGGACCGCCACCGCTACGGCTGCGACCGCCCGGTGGCCGAGCTGCCCCGGGCCGCCCGCGACTTCTACAGGCGGCGGTACGGCGTCGCCCTCGGGGCCGACCAGGTCGTCACGACGATGGGCTCCAAGGACGCCATCGTGAAGCTGTGCCTGGCGGTCATGGACCCCGGCGATGCGGGAATCGCCCCGCAGCCCGGCTACCCCACGTACAACATCGGGCACGTCTTCGCCGGCGGCTCGACCTTCTACCTGCCCGTGCGGAAGGACAACGGCTTTCTCGTGGACTTCGATGAGGTCCCCGGCGAGATCCGCCGCCGGGCGCGGATCCTCTGGCTGAACTACCCGAACAACCCCACGGCGGCGACTGCCCCGCCGGAGCTGTTCGAGCGGGCCGTCGCGTTCGGGCGCGAGCACAACATCCTCGTCGCCCACGACGCCGCCTACAGCGAGAACACCTACGACGGCTACCGCGCGCCGAGCATCCTCCAGGTGCCCGGCGCCGAGGAGGTCGCCGTGGAGCTCTTCTCGCTGTCGAAGGCGTTCAGCATGACGGGCTGGCGGTGCGGCTTCGTGGCGGGCAGCGCTGCCGCCGTCAAGGCCCTCAACACCGTCAAGGAGAACGTGGACAACGGATCGCTGCGGGCGATCCAGTTCGCGGCGGCGAAGGCGCTCAACCTGGCCGAGGAGCTGCTGCCGGGGATCAACGCCGTCTACGCCCGCCGGCGCGATCTCGTCGTCAACGCGCTCAACGCCGCCGGCTGGTCGCTCGAGAAGCCCAAGGCCACCATCTACATCTGGGCGCCCGTGCCGGAGCGCTTCGGCGGCGACAGCGGCGCCTTCGCGGCCGAGCTTCTGGACACCACCGGCGTGATGATCACCCCCGGCCGCGGGTACGGCGAGCCCGGCGAGGGCTACTTCCGCATCAGCCTCACCTACCCGGACGATGTGCTCGCCAAGGCGATGGACCGCATCGCCTCCGTTGCCGGATGACCGCGGCGCCGGCGGGCGGAATGGCTTCATGGAGATCCGCATGGAACATACCGGCGGCCTCGGACAGGAGGCCGAGGTGTGGGTCGACGGCCACTTGCTCCCGGTGTGCGATAGCATCAGCCGGCCGCAGGATCGCTGTCCGCCCGGCGTCCTCGAAGGCGCCAAGCTCAGCTACATGACGGCGGAGGGGTTCACCTGGGCCGAGGCCGCCCGGGGCAACCCCGCCAAGAGAAAGCGGCTCGAGCACGAGCGCTCGTGGCGCTACACGGGCTACGGGCAGGTGGCGCAGGTCATGCCGGTGATCGTGGACTTCGGGCTGGTGCGGATGGAGGACGCCAACTGGACGACGGACGAGGGCCTGGTCGGGCGGTTCGTTCGGATTCCGATCGACCGGCTGGAGATCGTCCCCGCAAACGCGCCGGACTTCCCGGCGGAGGCGAAGTAGGTGCTCGACGGATGGACTCCCTCGGGAGTTCGGGCGACAATCGCCCGCTGTTCAGGTGTGCCATTCAGTGACCGCCTCAAGGAACAAGGCCATGAAGAAGACGAAGCTGGGCGTCATCGGGTGCGGGAACATCAGCGGGGCGTACTTCAATGCCGGCAAGCGGTTCGAGGCGATTGAGGTCGTGGCGTGTGCGGACGTCCTGCCGGAGCGCGCGGAGGCGAAGGCGAAGGAATTCGGCATCCCGCGCGCCTGCACGGTAGAGGATCTGCTCGCGGACGGCGAGGTCGCGATCGTGGTGAACCTGACGATTCCGAAGGCGCACGCGGCCGTGGCGATGCAGGCCGTCGAGGCGGGCAAGAACGTCTACAACGAAAAGCCGCTGACCATCACGCGCGAGGAGGGCCGGGCGCTGCTGACGGCGGCCGAGGAGCGGAACGTCCGCGTCGGCTGCGCGCCCGACACGTTCCTCGGGGCCGGCATCCAGACCTGCCGCAAGCTCATCGACGACGGCGCGATCGGCGAGCCGGTGGCCGCCACGGCGTTCATGATGTGCCACGGGCACGAAAGCTGGCATCCGGAGCCGGAGTTCTACTACAAGGTGGGGGGCGGGCCGATGTTCGACATGGGCCCGTACTACCTGACGGCCCTGGTGAACCTGCTGGGCCCGGTGCGCCGGGTGACGGGCTCGGCGCGGAAGACGTTTGAGCAGCGAACGATCACCAGCCAGCCGAAGCGCGGGCAGACGATCGACGTGGAGGTCGCCACGCACGTGGCGGGCGTGATGGACTTCGCCTCCGGCGCGATCGGGACGATCGTCACGAGCTTCGACGTCTGGGCGCACCACCTGCCGCAGATCGAGGTCCACGGCTCCGAGGGCTCCATGCAGGTGCCCGACCCCAACGGCTTCGGCGGCAAGGTGCTGCTCCGCCGGGCCGGCGAAAAGGAATGGTCGGAGGTGCCGCACACGCACGGGTACGCGGAGAACTTCCGGGGGATCGGGGCGGCGGACATGGCCGTGGCGATCCGCGGCGGCCGCCCGCACCGCGCCAGCGGCCGGATGGCCTACCACGTCCTCGACGTGATGCACGCCTTCCACGACGCCTCGCGGACCGGCCGGCACGTGATGCTCGAGAGCACCTGCGACCGCCCGGCGGCCCTGCCGGTTGGCCTGAAGGAGGGGCAGATCGACGCGTAAGGCCGGCGCCCGCGCGAAAGGACCCGACCCGTGCTGCCGACGCACCGTCCGACATACCATTTCCTCCCGCCGCGCAACTGGATGAACGACCCCAACGGGCTCATGCAGGTCGGCGGCGAGTACCACCTGTTCTACCAGCACAATCCCGAGGCCCCGTGGTGGGGCAACATGAGCTGGGGCCACGCCGTCAGCGGCAACCTGGTCCACTGGCGGCACCTGCCCTGCGCCCTGAAGCCCGACCGCCCCTACGACGCCGCGGGCGTGTTCAGCGGCTGCGGCGTCGTCGCCGACGGCGTGCCCACGCTCGTCTACACGGGCGTGACGCGGCCGGCCGCGGGCGGAAAACGGGCGCAGGTCCAGTGCGTCGCCACGGCCGCGAACAGGACACTCACGAAGTGGACGAAGCACCCCGCGAACCCGGTGATCGCCCGGCCGCCGGAGGGCTACAGCCCGGCGGACTTCCGCGATCCGTACGTCTGGCGGGAGGGCAACGCGTGGCAGATGGTCGTCGGCGCCCGCCGGTCCCCCGCGCGAAGCGCCGTGCTGCGCTACACGTCGCGCGACCTCATCCGCTGGCGTTTCGCCGGGCAGATCTTCCAGATGCGGACCCGCAAGTCCGGCCTGGCCTGCGAGTGCCCGAACCTGTTCCGCCTCGCCGGCAGGTGGGTGCTCATCCTCTCGCCGGTCCCCTACGGCCGCGCGATCTACCTTGTCGGGCGGTTCACCCGCGGGCGGTTCACCCCCGAACTCCGGGCGGACCTCGACGCCGGCGGGTGCCTCTACGCGCCGCAGACGTTTCTCGCTGCCGACGGGCGGCGGATCATGTTCGGCTGGCTGCGGGAGCGCCGCACCCGGCGTGCCGCGGCGGCGGCCGGGTGGGCCGGCGTCCAGACGCTGCCCCGCGTGCTGACGGTGGGGCCCGACGGGCGCCTGCGATACGACGTCTCCGAAGAGGTCTCGCTCCTTCGCGGCCGGGGCTTCCATTTCGACGGCGCCGACATCCTTCCCGGCGAGGGGCGTCCGCTGCCGGGCCTCGCCGGCGCGCACCTGGAGATCATCGCGGCGCTCGAGCCGGGCACGGCGCGGCAGGTGGGGCTCATTGTCCGCCGCTCGCCGCGCGGCGCCGAGCAGACGCGCATCGTATGGGACCGTCGCGGCAGGCTGGTCGCCGACACGACGCGCTCGAGCACGGCTGCCTCCGTGCGGAAGGACGTCCGCTGGGCGCCGCTGGCGCTCGACCGCGGCGAGCGCCTCACCCTCCGCGTGTTCCTCGACGCCTCCGTCATCGAGAGCTTCGCGAACGCCCGGGCCGTGCTCACCAGTCGCGTGTACCCCGCCCGCCCCCGGAGCGTCGGCATCGCCCTGTTCGCCGCCGGGGGACGGGCCAGGCTGCTGTCGCTCGATGCGTGGGAGATGAAGGGGATGCGCGCGTGACCCGGCGGGAAGCCCCGGCGCCGCCCTTACCGGTACTCGAGGGGGAAGGCGTCCGGGTCCTCGAGCGACTCAAGGCAAAGGTCGACGTCCAGCTCGGGCCAGCGCAGGTGCGATTGGTGCAACAGCTCCACGTTCAGAATCTGATCCACCTTGGCTTCGCGGAACCACGGAAACTTTCCGAAGGGCAGGAAGTGTTCCCGCCCGGCCACGAACACCCACAGCCCGTGGCGGTCAATGCTCGTGACCTCAACGTCGGAAGTGCCTGTTCCAGGCCTCGATGATCTCATCCTTGCGCTCCTGCACGACCCGCATCAGTTCCGCGAGCTGCGCCTCCGGCAGTCCGTGGTTCCGGGCAAGCGAGACGCCCGGCTCAATCCAGAACTTCGCCTCACCTTCCGAGCTGTACGCGTGAACGTGCATGCGGCTCTCTTCCCGAGAGAAGAAGAAGAAACGGTAGCCCTTCCAGTGGAACACCGTCGGACTTACGCTCCCATGATATCGGGCCTCCCGCCCTGCGGCAACGTCGACAGCGGGCCCGGGCAGGCCGGAGGCGGGGCTTTGCACGATCGGCGTGGTGTCATACCATGGGGCTCATGGATCGGACGGCCTACATCGCCCTGGGCAGCAACGTCGGCGACCGCGGCGCCACGCTCCTGCGGGGCGTCAAGATGATCGACGACACGGACGGCGTGGCGGTGCGGCGGCTGTCGCACTTCATCGAGACGGCCCCCGTCGGCGGGCCGCCCGGCCAGCCGAGGTATTACAACGCCGCCGTCGAGGTAGCCACGCGGCTGGCGCCGGTCGAGCTGCTGAAGGCCCTCCAGGCCTTCGAGGCCCGGCTGGGGCGCGCCCGGCGGGTCGAGCCGCGCTGGGGCCCGCGCACGTGCGACCTGGACATCCTGCTGATGAACGACGTGGTGATGGACACCAAGGAACTGACCATCCCGCACCCGCGGATGCAGGAGCGCCCGTTCGTCCTGCGCCCGCTGGCCGAGATCGCCCCGCGGGTGATCCACCCCGTCCTGAAGCGCACGATCGTCGAGCTGCTGGCCGAGGCGGAGTGCAGCCGATGACGGCGGGGCTGGTGAGCGTGATCGGCCCGCCGGCGGTCGGCAAGACGACGCTGGCCGAGGCCCTCGCCGCCGCGCTCGGGGCCGAGATGATCTACGAAGACTACGCCGGCAACCCCTTTCTCGCCGAGGCCTACCTGGGCAACGCCGACGCCCACCTGCCCGCCCAGCTCTACTACGTGATGTCGCGGGTGAGGCAGCTCGCCCTGGCGACCTGGCCGGCGGGCGGCACGCGGGTGAGCGACTACGGCTTCTGCCAGGATCGCCTCTACGCACGGGCGAACCTCCGCGCCGACGAGCTGGCCCTCTACGAGCGGCTCGCCCGCCGGCTGGCCCCGCTCGTCAAGCCGCCTGACGTCGCCGTCCATCTCGATGCCGACGAGCAGACGCTGCTGGGGCGGATCGCCGCCCGCGGCCGGCAGTTCGAGCGGGCATTCGGGGCGGACTTCCTCGCCCGCATGCGGGCAGCTTACGAAGCGGCCGTGCCGGCGATCGGCTGCGAGGCGATCCGCGTGAACTGCGATGAGGTGGACGTCCGCGACCTTGCCGCCGTCGCCGACATCGCGCGGCGGGTGCGGGAGAGACTATGAAGGTCCTCGAGAGCATCGGGGAGGTCCGCGCCGCCGTGGCGGGCGCCCGGCGCGAGGGGAAGGCCGTCGGCTTTGTGCCCACCATGGGCGCGCTGCACGAGGGGCACTTCAGCCTGATCCGCACGGCCCGGGGCGACGGCTTCGTCGTCGTGAGCATCTTCGTGAACCCGACGCAGTTCGGCCCGACGGAGGACCTCGCGGCGTATCCGCGGACGCCGGACGCCGACCGCGCCGCCTGCGAGCGGCTCGGGGCGGACGTGGTGTTCATGCCGAGCGCAGAGGAGATGTACGGCCCCGACGGGGAGGGCGGGCTGACGACCGTCACCGTTGCCCGCCTCCAGGACACGCTGTGCGGGCGCTCCCGGCCGGGGCATTTCGACGGCGTCTGCACCGTTGTGGCTAAGCTGTTCAACATCGTCCAGCCGGACAAAGCGTACTTCGGGGCAAAGGACTTCCAGCAGGTAGCGATCATCAAGCGGATGGCGGCCGACCTGAACTTCCCCGTCGAGGTCGTCGTCTGCCCGACGGTGCGGGAGCCGGACGGGGTGGCGATGTCCAGTCGCAACGCCTACCTGGCGCCGCGCGAGCGTGCCCAGGCCACGGCGCTCATCGGCGCCCTGCGGCTGGCCGAGGGGATGATCCGCGGGGCCCGCCCGCCGGCGCGCGAGGTGATCGCCGCGGTGCGCGAGCACCTGCGCGCCCGCGCCCCGGACGGCGAGATCGACTACGTGCAGGTCGTGGAACCCCAGACGCTCCGGGACGTAGAAACCACGGAGGGCCCCGTGCGGGTTGCCCTGGCCGTGCGGCTGGGCCAGACGCGCCTCATCGACAACGTCCGGGTGGACGCCGCCTCAAACGGGCCCTAGAATGCCCTCGGGGCGCGGCGCGGGCTCAAGCCCATCGTCGGAGAACCGCAAAGCCGGGCCCGCGCGAGACGACATCATGCGGCTGAAGATTCTGGCATCCAAGATTCACCGTGCCACCATCACGGAGGCCCGCGTCGACTACGTGGGCTCGATCACGCTCGATCCGGCGCTGACGGAGGCCGTCGGGATCGTGCCGGGACAGTGCGTGCTGGTCGCCGACATCAGCAACGGCGCGCGGTTCGAGACGTACGTCATGGCGGGCGAGCGGGGCAGCGGCGTGGTGTGCATCAACGGAGCGGCCGCCAGGCTCGTGGCGGTCGGGGAGGAAGTCATCATCATGGCGTTCGCGTACGCGGACGCTGAGGAGGCGGCCGCCCTCAAGCCGCGGGTCGCGCTGGTCGATGGCGAAAACAGGCTGACGAAGATGCTCTAGCCCCGGCCCGATCACAAGGCAGGCGATGCAGCGCGTGGTAATTGATTTCGGCACGGTGAGTTTCTTCGGGCTGGAGGTCCCGCTGCGCATCTACGGCTACGGGCTGATGCTCGTGTGCGGGTTCCTGCTGGGCATCTACCTCGCGCAGTGGCGCGCCCGGCGGGCCGGCGAGGACGGCGAGCACATCGCCTACTGCGGGCTGCTCGCGCTGGTCGGGGGCGTGGCGGGGGCACGCATCGCCTACGTCATCGAGAACCACCGTCACTTCGCCGGGGCGCCCGCGTGGGAGCTGGTCAACATCACCTCCGGCGGGCTGATCTACTACGGCGGGGTGGTGCTGGCGGCCGTCGCCGTGCTGCTGTACCTGCGCCGCAAGCGCCTGCCCGTCCGCCGGTTCATCGACATCATCGCGCCGAGCCTGATGATCGGGCTGGCGTTCGGGCGTGCCGGCTGCACGCTCAATGGCTGCTGCTGGGGGGCCATCTGCCGGGCGGACTGGCCGCTGGCGATGCGCTTTCCGATGTACTCCAAGCCGCTGGTGCGGCTGGGCGGGGGGGACAACCCCTTTGGCGCGTCGGCACAGCCGCCGCCCGTCTACCAGGCGCAGATCACGCGCGCCGACCGAACCGGCAAGGCCCCGCTCACGCCCCCGCCCGAGCTCCTCGACGCCCGGGGGCGCCTCGTCCCGCCCGCACGCTTCACCGCCCGGCAGATCGAGGTGGCCTCGGCGGCGCGTTCGCTGCCGGTCAAGCCGGCGCAGATCCTCGGCATCGTCAACGCCGCCCTGCTGGCGGGCATCCTGCTGATATTCCACCGGTTGCGCCGGCGCGAGGGGCAGGTGATGGCTTTGCTGCTCATCCTCTACCCCATCACCCGATTCCTGCTCGAGGGCGTACGCGCCGACAACGGCCAGAGCCTCCTCGCCGGGCGACTCACCCACAAC
>CAZMDT010000116.1:0-6952 GCA_964564965.1 uncultured Planctomycetaceae bacterium
TGGTCGATGACGTTCTCGGCCGGGTCCGCCGACGTGTGCGCCTCGCGGATCATCGCGTTGCCGGCCACGATGAGCTGGCGCAGCAGCGCCTTGTCGCGGACGATGCCGGCGTAGTAGTCGGCGTTGGAGGCGTTCGGCACGCCCTCCACGAGCGCCACGACGTACTCGATGCCCCCGATCTGCTCGATCTGCTGCCGGCGGGCCAGCTCCTCGCGGACGCTGATGAGGTCGATCGGGCGGCGCTGGTCGTGCATCTCCACCAGCGTGCGGAAAAGCTGCTCGTGCGCCGGGCGGTAGAAGTGCTCCGGCTTGGCGATCTGGACCACCGTGTCGATACACGGGGCGTGGAGGATCATCGCCCCCAGCACGCACGTCTCCGCCGGGATGTCATGCGGCGGGACGCGCTGCGCCTCGGGCGGGGCCTCGGACGCCGGAGCTGACTGAACGTATTGGCCGGAGTTTGCCGCTGCCATCGCCTTCCCTGGCCGAAGGAGTGTCTCGCTTCTGTTCCGGGCGGCCTCACGGGTCCGCCGCGGCGTGCCCCCGGCCGCACAGCGGTCCGCGCACGCGACCGTGGCGCCCGCGCATTATACCCCGCGCCCGCGGCGACGCCAGCCCCCCGGTTCGGCCTCAGACTTCGTCTCCGGCGGCGCCCTCGGCGGGGGGGGCGTCGGCGGGCGCCTCGCCGACGGGCAGCGTGCCCTCGGCGGGGGCGTTTTCGTCGTGCACCGGCACGACCCACACGTGCACCGTGGCCGTCACGTCCTCGGCGAACCGGACCAGCACGTCGTACTTGTCCAGTTGCCGGATCGGCGACTCCAGGGCCACGTACTCCGGGTCGATGAACAGGCCTTCCTTAGCGAGCGCCTCGCAGATCTGGGCGGGCCCGACGGAGCCGTAGAGGTGGCCCTCCTCGTTGGCGCGTGCGGCGATGGTGACTTCCCGGCCTTGGATGAGGTCGGCCTGGGCCTGGAGTTCGGACTTCTGGCGCGCCAGCTCGGCGAGGTATCTCGCTTTGTCGGCCTCGACGGCGCGGATGGTCGCCGGGGTGGGCAACACGCCGACCTGCTGAGGCAGCAGGTAGTTGCGGGCGTATCCCGTCTTGACATCGACGATGTCGCCGATCCTGCCCAGCTTGGCGACGTTCTTGCAAAGCAGCACCTTCATGCGTCTGTCCTCGTTGTAGCGGACCTCGGGGCGGTTCTAGCCGACGTAGGGCATCAGCGCCAGGAACCGGGCGCGCTTGACGGCCCGCTTGCACGAGCGCTGATGCGTCGCGCAGTTCCCGCTGCGCTTGCGGGAGAACATCTTTCCCTGCTGCGTCGTCAGCTTGTTCAGGACGGAGACGTCCTTGTAGTCGACCTCACTGACCTTCTCGCGACAGAAGCGGCACTTCGCCTGCTCACGGTAGTGGGACTTGCGCGGGCGCTTCTTCGACCTCGGTGCGGACATCGATCTGCTTCTGGCCATGGCTCGGTGGTCCTTGCGTTGTCGCCGTGATGCTAGAACGGTATCTCGTCGCCCCCAACGTCATCGTACGATGACGGGGGCTCGCCCTCGTCTTCCGGCTCGGGCGCCTCGGGCGCCTGCGGCGCCTCCCGGGCCGGCGCCGGCCGCGAGGCCGGACGCTGCTGGGCCGGGGCATAGCTGCCCCCTCCGCCGCCGCCCCCGGGGCCGCCCTGCCCTCCCACGAACTGGAACCGGTCGACGATCACCCGGTGCTTGCTCCGCCGCGTGCCGTCCTTGCCTTCCCACTGATCGAACTGGAGGCGGCCCTCAACCAGGATGGGCCGGCCCTTGCTCATGTACTTGCCGATCGTCTCCGCCTGTGGGCCGTAGGCCCGGCAGTCGACGAAGCACGTTTCCTCGCGCTGCTCGTTGTTCTGCCCTCGCCAGCGGCGGTTGACGGCCAGGCCGAACTCCGCCACGGGTGTCTGGCTGGGCAGGTAGGTCACCTGCGGGTCGCGGGTGAGGTTCCCCATCAGGATCACTCTGTTGTAGTTGGCCATCTCGCGCTCCCTGGTCTGTCAGGCCCGGGCGGCGTGCCGCGGGTCCGGCCTCTCACGAGGACGGCCCCTCGGGCGCGTCATTCCCGTCGCTGCCCTTCTCGCCGGCGCCGCCGGCGTCCTTCGGCTCGTCCGGGCTCGCGGCGTCTTTGGGGCCGGCGGAATCCTCCTTGGCGCCTCCCCCGCCGCCGTTCGAGTCCTTCTTGGGCTCGGCCTCGCGAGCCGCGCGTGCGGCGGCCCGCCGCGCCGACGCCGTCGCCGGCGTCTCCGCGCCGAGTTCCTCCTCGCTCAGGTGCTCCTTCCGCAGGATCAGGGCGCGGAGGATGTCCTCGTTGAGCTGGGCGTCGTGCTCGATCTCCCAGATGCGCTGCGGGTCCGCCCGGAAGTACGTCAGCACGTACAGGCCTCGCTTGCGCCCCTTGACGGGATACGCCAGCTTGCGCTCATCCCAGGGCTTGCAGGCGAGGATCTCGGCCTCGCCCCGGGCGAGCACGGTGTGGATCGGCTTGGCGGTCGCGTCGAAGTCGCCCGACCCGGCGTCCAGCAGAAACATGCCTTCGTAGGTATTCCTCGTGTCCATCTGTGGTCTTTCGCGCTCCTGGAGGCGCTTTCCGGCGCGGACGGAACCGCCCGGTCGGGGGCCTCATTCCCCGGGCTTCCGGTTGTACCTGTCCATCACGAACGTCATGCCGTGGACGACCCAGTCCGCCACGGCGTCGGCGGCGGCCTCGACCGCCTGCTCGATGACCTCGGCCTCGTCGGAGCCGAACGGGCTCAGGACGAATCCCACGGCGTCCTCGCCACCGGTCGGCTGACCGATGCCCACGCGCAGGCGCGGCACCGCCGTCGTGCCCAGCGCCTGAAGCACGTCCGCCAGCCCGTTGTGCCCGCCCGCGGAGCCCTGCGCCCTCGCCCGCAGCCGCCCCGCCGGCAGCGCCATGTCGTCGAGCACCACGAGCAGCTCGTCCGGGGCGGCCTTGTAGAAGGCCGTCAGCTCCCTCACGGCCTGGCCGGAACGGTTCATGTACGTCTGCGGCATGAGCATCATCACGCGCCGCGCGGCGGCCACGGCCGGGGCCCCAAGGCGCACGTCGTAGAGGAGCCCGCCAAACGCGCTCCTCGGCTGCTCGGCACGCCAGCGCCTGCCCAGGGCCTCCACGACCATGAACCCGGCGTTGTGGCGGGTGCCGGCGTAGCGTCGGCCGGGGTTGCCCAGGCCAACCACGAACCTCGTTCTGTCGTGGGCATCGTCGTCCAAGCTCGCGTTCGTCGGCGGCGGGAGGCGCTACTCCTGCTCGTCCGCGGGCGCCGCCTCTTCGCCCTCTTTCTTCTCGCCGATGACTTCCGGCTCGGCGGCGGCCTCCTCGGCGGGGGCCTCTTCCTCTTCCGCCACCACCGTCACCGAGCACACCAGCACTTCCGGCTCTTCCAGCAGCGTGGCGCCTTCCGGCAGCGGCAGGTCCCTCATGTGCAGGCTGTCGCCCACCTTCAGGTCGGCCACGTTCACGCGGAGGTCGTCCGGGATGCCCGTCACCACGCACTCGATGGTCGCCTCGGGGGCCATCTGGTGAAGCACCCCGCCCTCGTCCAGGCCCGCCGGCCTGCCGCGGAGCACGATGGGGACCGTCACCTCGACCCGCTCGTCCAGCCGGACGCGCGTCAGGTCCACGTGCAGCACGTCCTGCCCGAACGTGTCGTACTGCACCTCCTTGATCAGCACGTTGTGCGTCTCGCCGTCGAGCTCGACCTCGAGCAGGCGCTCGCCGTGCAGGACGACCAGCTCCACGTCGTGCTCGCTGAGCGTGACGGGCACGGCCTGCTCGCCGTGGCCGTAGATGATGCCCGGAATGTTGCCGTTTTGGCGAAGCCGCCGGGCCTTCCGCGTGCCCAGCGCGTCGCGTTTGGTTGCCTTCAACAGCGGCATGTCGCTCTCCCAGTCCGGCGCGGCGCGATCAGCGCCGGTCGATGTCCTGCGTGAACAGGCAGCTTACCGATTCGTCGTTGTGGATGCGGTAGATGGCCTCGCCCACCAGATCCGCGACGGTGAGCACCTTCAGCCGCCCGATGCCGTCGATCTTCTCCGGCGGAATGGGGATCGTGTCGGTGACGACGATCTGCTCGATGGGGGCGGCCCTCAGCCGCTCCGTCGCCGGGCCGCAAAGCACCCCGTGCGTGGCGCCGACGTAGATCTTCCCGGCCCCCTGCCGCTTGCAGACCTCGGCGGCGCCGGAGACCGTCCCGGCCGTGGTGATCATGTCGTCCATCATCAGGACGGTCTTGCCCTTCACCTCGCCGATGATCCGCCCCACCTCGATATCGCTGCCGCTGACGCGGCGCTTGTCCATGATGGCCAGCTCGCCCCCGAGGTGGTCCGCGTAGACCCGGGCGCGCTTGGTGTTGCCCACGTCGGGGCTCACGAGCACCAGGTTCTCCAACCCCAACGGCGAGAAGTGCCGCCGGAACACCGGCTCGGCCAGCAGGTTGTCCACCGGGATGTCGAAGAATCCCTGAATCTGGGCGGCGTGCAGGTCCACCGTCAGCACGCGGTCGGCGCCGGCGGTGACGATGAGGTTCGCCACGAGCTTGGCGGTGATGGGGACGCGCCCCTCGTCCTTGCGGTCCTGGCGTGCGAAGCCGAAGTACGGCACGACGGCGGTGATCCGCTCGGCGGACGCCCGGCGGGCGCAGTCGATGAAGATCAGCAGCTCCATGAGCGTCTGCTCGCCGGGATGGCACGTGGGCTGGATGATGAACACGTCGCGCCCGCGGACGTCCTCGTCGAGCTTGACCAGGATTTCGCCGTCGGGGAAGGTCGCGATCTTGGCGGCCCCGAGGCGGATGCCCAGGTAGTCGCTGATGGCCCGCGCCAGGTCGGGGTTGCTCCGCCCGGCGAACAGCTTCAGATTACTCGTCATCGCCCGCTCCCTGCGATGTCTGCCTGGCGGCCATGATCCGGTTCACCTCCGCCAACTCTTCATGCGTATTGATGCTGAGCACGTCCTCGGGCGGCACGGCGGGCACGGCGGCGAGCTTCCTCCCGTCGGCCTTGAGCAGCCCCAGGGCGTCCGTGATGTAATACTCGCCCTTGGCGTTGTTGTTGTCCAGCCGGTTCAGCACGCCGTGGAGCACCTGCGCGTCGAAGCAGTACAGCGACACGTTCACCTCGAGGATCGCCCGCTGCCGCTCGTCGGCGTCGAGGTACTCCACGATCCCCTCCAGCTCGCCGGCGGCGTTGCGGACGATGCGCCCGTAGCGCCCCGGGTCGGGGAGGATGCTGGTGGCCAGCGTGCAGGCGGCACCCGCCGCCTGGTGTGTCGCCACGAGCCGGCGCAGCGTCTCCGGCCGGATCAGCGGCCCGTCGCCGGCGAGCAGCAGGACCGGCCCGGCGAGCCCGGCCAGATGCTCTCGGCAGACCATCACCGCGTGCCCGGTGCCGAGCTGCGGGGCCTGCACCACCCACGTCACGTCGGCCGCGTCGCCCGCGAACGTCTCCCGAACCAGCTCCGCACGGTGCCCGACCACGGCCAGCAGCCGGCTGCATCCGGCGGCACGGCACGCGTCGAAGACGTACGCCAGCATCGGCCGGCCGCAGACCTCGTGAAGAACCTTCGGCAGGTTGGACTCCATCCGCGTGCCCTTGCCCGCCGCCAGGATGATCGCTGTCATGCTCACGAAAACCCAAACCCGAAATCCGGAACGCCGACACCGAATCCGGAATCTCAGATATGGAGTCTCAAATCTGAGATTCACGACGGCGATGCTACCCGGCCAGGACTCGAACCTGGAATACGAGGACCAAAACCTCGTGTGTTACCAATTACACCACCGGGTAAGGCTGTCGGGTACGTCTCGGCCGGCCCGCGGCGTCTTGGTCAGCCGGCCGACGCACATGTTGCGGCAGGTGCTTCGCCCGGAAGCCTGAACGAGCGGCCGCAACCTCGCTCGCCCACTCCCCCGCGGGTCCGCCTGTCGGCCGATGCGCGGGGGGCACTCCGTGCGGGCGAAAAGACGCCGTACGGCAAGTCGAGACAGTCTATCGGCCCGCGCCGGCCCTGTCAACAGCCATCATGCCGGCTCGTCGCTGCTCGTTTTGCGGCCCGCCGGGCGGGGCCCCGGATTCACCGGCCGGGGGGTGGGAAGCCCGCGTACAGCGGGATGGCCTTGCCGCTGCCCACGTTGTGGGGCATCGCGTCGCGCCTGATTTCCTTCGTGATGCCGCCTCGCGTCTCGCGGATGTACAGGCTGTAATTCGGCCCGGCGAACTGCGCCTCGCAGCCGATGACGGACATCGCCGACTCGTGGTTCACGAGCATCGGCGCGGTGTTGGGCTGGTGCCCGCCGCTGTAGAAGTGCGTGCCGAGCACCTCCGTCCTGCCGCCGCCGCGGGTCTCAATGAGCGTGTCGCCGCCCTCGGTCTTCATGCCGAGGATCCAGAGCCGGCAGCCGTCGTTGAGCACGTGGGCGCCGTACCTGGCCTTGGCCTCCTTGCGCCACAGCTCGGGGTTGATCTGCCGGGCCCAGATGCGGGCGCCTTTGCCGGTGAAGTGCATCGGCGCGCCCACGCAGTCTTCCAGGAACACCTTGCCGCCGCCCTCGACGAAGATCGCCCCTCCCACGTGCCGCAGGACCACCGTGCGATCCGTCCTGATCCGCCACGTGGTCGCCTGGAGCCGTTCGACGACCACCACCGGCGCCTCGCCGTCGGCGATGTGCACTTCCGTCGGCAGCCAGTACTTGTCCAGGCCCATGAGCCCGGCCTCGCAGCCGATGAGCCGCCGGACCTTGCCCCGCACGATGATGGGCGTGTCCGAGGCGGCATACGCGCCCCGGGTCGAGGGGTACACCGTCGGGCGGTTGTTCGGCAGATAGACGGTCGGCTTGCCGGAGTCGATGGCCTTCTGAATCGCCGGGCCGTTGTCGTGCGTCCGGAAGCCCTCCACCCCGCT
>CAZMDT010000116.1:6962-8900 GCA_964564965.1 uncultured Planctomycetaceae bacterium
TGATCGCGCCGAAGTCCTGCACGTTCGCCCAGTCCTCCAGCTTGTCCCACGGCACCTCCGGCGGCTGCTCGATCGGCAGCTTCAGGCTCGTCCTCGGGCCCTCGAAGCATTGCAGCACCTTGCCCGCCAGCCACTCCTCCACGTTCGGCCCGGCGATGGTGCTGTTCGTCTTCCTGCAGACGACGGCCGAGGCGTACCCCTTGGTCTGCACGTTCCGCAGATAGCACATCGTGCTGTCGTTCTCGATGGCCGAAGCCGCGGCGGCCGCGGGACCGGTGCCGGTCAGCACCGCGTCGATCAGCGTCAGCCGCCCCGTGTTGCGAATCGCCGGCACGTCGCCCGTGACCTTCAGGTTGTGGATGCTGACGACCTGGCCGTCGTTGAGCAGGGCGACCTGTCGCTGCGCGGCCAGCTCGAGGCCCTCGAACGTCTGGCTCTCGATGGCGTGTTTGCAGTGGACGCCGACGTCGAAGCCCAGGACCTTGACGCTCTTGACGTAGAGCGGACCGATCTGGTTGCAGTAGCTCATGTCCAGCCCGCAGACACCGGTGAGCTTCGGGTCGCCCGAGCGGATCGTGACGTTCACCATGCCGCCGGAGTTGGAGGCGTTGAGCTGCACGCCGATGGCGCCGGCGTTGCCCCGCCCGGTGTCGACGGTGAGGTTCTCCACGCGGTTGTGGAACCGCTGCTCCGGCGGCGGGCCCGTCCAGACCATCGCCTTGGGCTTCCTCGCGTCCGTGTAGCCCGGGCAGTTGTCCTTGAGCCTGAGGACCGACTTCTCCCGGTTCTGCCCGACGAGCTTGATGTCCTTCCACTCCCACCCCTTGGGGCCTTTGGGCCAACGGATCGTGTCCGAGATCAGGTACGTGCCCTTCGGCAGATAGATGATGACCTTGCCGTTGGGGAAGGCCTGGACGGCCTTGTTGATCGCGGCGGTGTCGTCCGTCGTGCCGTCGCCTTTGGCGCCGTACGGCGCCTTGGTGACGTCGATGACGCCGGAATCGTCGGGGAAGTTGAGGTCCTGGGCTTCGGCCAGGCAGACGCCCTGAGTCAGTACGGCGGCGAACGCGGCGGCTGGCGCGGCGAGGCGGAACCATCTGTCGATCATGGGTTTTCTCCCGGCCGTGGTTCAGTACGGGCTGGCAAGTTCGTTCTTAGACGACCGCTTGCGTTGAAACAACACGCCGTTTGCTGGGGGCCTCTGGATCCGGGGAGCCTGTGGCGCCGCTATGCCTCGGCCGTTCGCGGAACGCCACGGAGGACCTCGCGGATGATCTCGTCGGGGGCGATGCCGTCGGCCTGGCCCTCAAAGCTGAGGATCAGCCGGTGCCGCAGGGCCGGAGCCGCCGCCTCGGCGACGTCCTCGAAGGCCACGTTCGCCCGCCCCTCGCGCAGTGCCCGCACCTTGGCGCCCAGCACGATGGCCTGCCCCGCCCGCGGCGAGGCGCCGTAGCGGACGTAGGTGCCGGTGGCCTCGGGCGCGCCGTCGCCGCCCGGGTGCGTCGCCAGCACGAGGCGGGCGATGTAGTCCTTCACGTGCGAGGCCGCGGGCACCTGGCGCACGACGGCCCGCATCCGCTCGATGCAGGCGGCGTCGGCGACCTTGCCGGCGCGCGGCATCTCTGCGCCGGTCGTGCGGTCGAGGATCGCCACCAGCTCCTGCGAGGACGGCGAGCGGACCATGACCTTGTACATGAAGCGGTCGAGCTGCGCCTCCGGCAGCGGGTAGGTGCCCTCCATCTCCAGCGGGTTCTGCGTGGCGAGGACGAAGAACGGCTGCGGCAGCTCGTGCGTCGTCCGCGCCACGGAGACGGTCTGCTCCTGCATGGCCTCGAGCACGGCGGACTGGGTCTTCGGCGTGGCGCGGTTGATCTCGTCGGCGAGCACGAGGTTCGCGAAGACCGGCCCCGGCTCGAAGCGGAACCGCCGCGATCCCGA
>CAZMDT010000117.1:0-8893 GCA_964564965.1 uncultured Planctomycetaceae bacterium
TGATGGAGTTTTCGGAGACGGCCTCGCACGCGGCCCTGCGCCGCGACGCCCCCCGCCTGAACGCCGCCCTCTACATGATCGAGATGGTCGGCGAGCTGATGCCGCCCGGCGACCCGCACCCGGAGGCGTTCGACCTGCTGCACAACGCCCTCGCCCGCCTCGCGCACGCGGACGCGCCCGTCGCGGCGGTGCTGGCGTACTTCCAGTGGCGGCTGCTGCGCCACGCCGGGCTGCTCGGGGACCTCGCCGCCTGCGTCGCCTGCGGGCGCGACATGCGGCAGCGCGGGGCGGCGCGGGAGGCGCACTTCTCCTCGCGGCTCGGGGGGCTGCTGTGCGGCGGTTGCGAGCCCTCGGCCCTCGAGAAGTTCCGCCTCGACGCCGCGACGCTGGCGGGCCTGGCGGCGCTGGCGGCGGTGCAGTCGGGTGCGAAGGTCGCCCTGCCGGAGGCCCAGGCGAAGGCCGTCAACCGGATGCTGGCGTACCACGTGCGGGAGCAGCTCGGCAAGCCGCTGAAGGTGGCCCGCTACGCCGTGGGCTGACCGCCAGCCGGTGACGCCGGCAGCATGAGCTGCACGACGAAGCGGCACCCGCAGGTGGTGCAGGTCATCTCGCCGAGCGGATGCGCCTGGCGCGCCCCGCACATGGGGCAGAGGACGTTGACGGCCTCCTCGCGTGCCGCGTGGGCCCTCACCTGCCCGGCCGTCGGCGCGGCGCTCAGCCTGTGGAACATCGGCACGGAGATGGTCCCCGCGCAGACGAGCACCGCGAGCGACCCGGCGACGCGCCACAGGTCCGGGTCGCTCTCGTGGAGCACCATCACGGTCAGGAGGATGGTGAGCGCGGCGATCGCCCCGCAGGTGCCCCACAGGCTCCATCGGAAGCGCCGTTCGAGGCGGGCCAGCAGCAGCAGGCACAGGAGAGCAACGGCGACGGTCCAGACGATGAACGTCACCATCACGCGCCCGATCCCCCCTATCTCGATCTCCGCCCAGATGACGGTGATGATGAGGGCGGCCGTGATGACGGCCAGCGAGATGCCGATCAGGGGAAGCGCGAGCGCGCCGCGGCTCTGGCGCAGGGCCGCACACGACAGGCCGCAGATGGCCGTTCCGGCGATGACGACGGTCGTCAGCAGGATCCGAAGTTCCGTCTCCTCGAACTCCCCGAACAGCAGCACCCCGATCGCGATGAGCGCCGTCGCGGCAATCGAGCCGATCATCGCGTACAGAAACAGCCGCACGAGGTCGGGCTTGCGTGGCGCGGACATGGCTCATCTCCTTTCGCGCGTCGCGACGGGCCCGGCGGACGGCTCAGTCCATCACCAGCACGCCGGTGCCGTTGATGCGGTCCGCCTTGAGGTCCTGAAGCGCCCGGTTCGCCTCGGCGAGCGGGTAGGTGGTCGTGTGGGGGCGGATGGGGATCTCGGCGGCCTCGGCGAGCAGCTCGCGGCCGTCCTGGCGGGTGTTCGCCGTGGTGGAGCGGATGTCGCGCTCGTAGAACACGTGCTTCTCGTAGTCGAGTTCGGGAATCGGCGTCATCCAGATGCCGGCGAGCGACAGCGTGCCGCCCTTGTTGAGCTTCCGGAGCGCCTGCGGCACGAGCTCGCCGGCGGGGGCGTAGATGACGGCGCTGTCGACGCTTTCCGGCATGTCGGCGGCGGACCCGCCCGCCCAGGCGGCGCCCATCTCGCGGGCGAGCCGGCGGTGCCGGTCGCCCCGCGTCACCACGTGAACGGTCATCCCGCGGTGCAGGGCGATCTGGATGATGACGTGGGCGCTGGAGCCGAAGCCGTAGATCGCCAGCGTCGCCCCGTCGCGCGGGCGCGAGCGCCGGAACGCCCGGTACCCCACGATGCCCGCGCACAGCAGCGGCGCCGCCTCCACGTCGCTGAAGGCGTCGGGCAGCTCGTAGACGAAGTCCTCCGGCGCGACGGCGTACTCGGCGTAGCCGCCGTCGGCGTGATAGCCGGTGAAGCGCGGCTGCTCGCAGAGGTTCTCCTGCCCCGCCTCGCAGTAGTGGCACCGGCCGCACGTGTGCCGCAGCCACGCCACCCCCACGCGCTTCCCCCGCAGCCCCCGCCGGCACCCGGAGCCCTCGGCCTCCACCACCCCCACGACCTGGTGCCCGGGGATGATGGGCAGCTTCTGCCGCGGCAGCTCCCCCTCGATCACGTGCAGGTCGGTGCGGCAGATGGCGCAGGCGCGGACCTTCAGGCGGACCTCCCCCTCGCCGGGCACGGGGGCGTCGCGGTCGGTCGGCTTCAGCGGCGAGGTGTCGATGGGGGCGATCTCGTTGAGGACCATGGCCTTCATGAACGGCTCTCCCGTGTGAGCGGCGGGGCTAGGGCGCTCGCTCCTCCCGCCAGGTGGCCTTCTCGGGCTGGTGGTGGTCTTCGAGGTCGGCCGTCGGGCTCTCCAAGGCGCCCTTGCGATGCTGCCGCCGGAGAAACGCCCGCCGCACGCGCCGCCACGGATCGGTCAGCCGGCGGTGCAGCGTCTGCAACCACCCGCGCGACCTCGCCCGGTGCCACTCCTCGTCGGTCATTTCCTCCGGGGCGAGGCGCGACTTGTGCTTGCAGAGGTGGTACAGGTCGCACCACTGGACGTATCGGACGGCCGAGGCGACGATCGCCCGCAGCGGCCAGGGCAGGTCGTCGCGGCGGCGGATGGCGATCTGGTAGTCGACGAGGAACGGCCGCCCGCCGTCGCCGACGAGGATGTTCGATCGCTTGTTGGCGTCGCAGATGGCGACGCCGCGCGCGTGGATGGCGCCGAAGAGCTTCCGCAGGGCGTCGAAGAATCCTCGCGGCGGGGTCTGGAAGTGGTCCAGCGGGGTCGCCTCGACGTACTCGATGGCGAACGCCGCCGGCGCCGGCCGGCCCAGCCAGCGCGGCACGCCCGGCACCCCCGCCAGCGCGTGGTAGAGCGCCTCCTCGTGGCCGGTGGCCAGGCGCCCGTACCAGGCCATCGGCAGCCCGCAGAACGGGCGGGTCCGCGCGAACTTGACGACGGTCTTCGGCGGGTCGCCGCCGGCCCGCTCGTACAGGCACGTCGCCGCGAAGAAGTCGTGCTTGAACACGTGCGCCAGCGTGCAGGGCGCCCCCGCGACCTCAAGCTCCGCCGGCGGCGGGGAGGCCAGCGCGAACATCTGCGTGTTCCCGCGAGTGCTCATCGGTCGGACGGCATCACCGCGCCGCGGATCTCCTCGGCAAAGGCCCGGGCGGCGGCGGCGACGGCCTCCGTCCACGGCAGGGCGGCGCGGTCCGCCCGCTCGTAGGCGTAGATGACGCTCCGGCTGGCGTTGACGATCGCCCCGGTGCCGTCCGCGCGGAACGCCGCGGCGCAATCGCCCGCCGACGCGCCCTGCGCGCCGTAGCCCGGCACCAGGAATACCTGCCGCGGCATGATCTCACGCAGGCGGCGGGCCTCCGCGGGGTACGTCGCCCCCACCACCGCCCCCACGCAACGGTAGCCCCACCGCCCCACCAGCCCCACCGCCGCCCCGGCGGCCCCCACCAGCCGCGCGATGTGCGCGTAGAACTTCTCGCCGGCGGCGCCCTCGAAGTCCTGCACCACCGCCGCCGAGGGGTTGCTCGTCCGAACCAGCACGAACACCC
Organism: uncultured Planctomycetaceae bacterium; assembly: GCA_964564965.1. GTDB lineage: Bacteria > Planctomycetota > Phycisphaerae > SM23-33 > SM23-33 > CAZMDT01. Next base: position 3,617 of record CAZMDT010000117.1, read on the forward strand.
CCTTGCCTTCCGCCCGCGCGACCTCGATGAACGGCGCCAGCCCGTCGGCACCGAGGTAGCCGTTGACGGTGACGGCATCGGGGGCGTCCTCGCCGGCGAGCGTTGCCGCGGCGTACGCCTCCGCCGTCGGGCCGATGTCACCCCGCTTCACGTCGCCGATCACCATCAATCCCAGCGCCTTCGCCCGGCGAACCACCTCGAAGTACGCCGCCACGCCGGCCGCCCGGTGCGCCTCGAAGTACGCCATCTGCGGCTTCACCGCCGGGGCGATCGGCGCCACCGCCTCCAGCACGCCCGTGGCGAACGCGAGGATGCCCTCCACGGCGCCGGCGCCGCGCAGCGCCTCCGGCAGCCGGACCGGGCGCGGGTCGATGCCCACGCACACCGGCGCGCCCTTCTCGGCAATCGCCGCCAGCAGCCTGTCCGCGAAGTGCGTGCCCATTCGAGGCCCTTCCACGACGCCGCGCCCACTTATACAATGCCGGCGCGGCGTTTCACAGACCCGGCCGTCGCGCGAGAGGCCACAGCATGGCGGGCATCATCCGAGGCAAGGCGTTCGTGGTCGGCGACAACGTCGACACGGACCAGATCATCCCGGCGGAGCACCTGAGCTACAACCCGGCCGACGCGGCGGAGCGGAAGTACTTCGGCCGGTACGCGATGAGCGGCGTGCCGCCGGCCCAAAGCGGCCTGCCCGAGGGGCACATTCCCTTCGTGACGGAGGGCGCGTTCGGCAGCGAGTTCGTGGTGATCGTGGCGGGGCGGAACTTCGGGTGCGGCAGCTCGCGGGAGCACGCGCCGCTGGCGCTGGCGGAGGCGGGGGTGCGGGCGGTGGTGGCCGAGAGCTACGCCCGCATCTTCTATCGCAACAGCATCAACGGCGGATACCTCGTACCGATGGAGACGCCGCAGCGGCTCGTCGGGGACCTCTACACCGGCAACGAGGTCGAGCTGGATATCGACGCCTGCCGCCTGAGGAACCTGGCCGACGGCGCGCGGCACGACCTCCTCGCGCTCGGCGACGCCCTGGAGATCATCCAGGCGGGCGGGATCTTCGAGTACGCCCGGCGCGCCGGCATGCTGAAGTGACCGCCGGGCGCGCCGGCGCCGGGCACCGGGCTTGGCCATGGACGGCATCGACAGCCTGCACATCCAGCCGGACGGCAGCGGCACGCTCCTCGCCGTGAAGGTCGTGGCGGGCTCGTCGCGCGACCGCGTCGCGGGCGTCCTGGGCGACGCGCTGAAGGTCACGACCTCGGCCCCCGCCGAGAAGGGCAAGGCCAACGCCGCCGTCGCCGCCACGCTCGCCGCGGCGCTCGGGCTCGACCGCCGAAACGTCAGACTGGCGGCCGGGGCGACGCGCCCGCGGAAGTCGTTCCGCCTGGCCGGGCTGACACCGGAGGCCTTGCGGCGCCGCCTCGCGGAACTGTAGCCCACCGGAGGGCCACGTGGATCGGGTGCTCATCATCACGCTGGCGGCGCTGCTGGGCGGCGGCTCGGCCGTGGTGGGCCTGCTCGTCTGGCGGGCCGCCCGATGCCAGCAGCGCATCCGCCGCTGGGCGGACGAGCACGGCTACGGCATCATCAGCCTGGACTATCGCAGGCCGCTCGGGGGGTTCGCCTCGCCGATCATCGGCGGGGGGAGCTGGCACGTAGTGGTCGAGGACGCCGAGGGCGGGCAGCGGGCCGGGTGGGTGTCCTTCGGGAACTGGTTCTTCGACCTGCCCTGGGGCAAGATGCAAATCCGGTGGGAGTAGCGCCGCACTCACTCCATCGTCACGGGCGGCTCGTGGTTGGCGCCGCCGACGGTCGCGTCGCGCCGCTTCCGGGCCGCCGCGAGGAACCGCTCGATCCCCGGCGCCTCGCCGACGTCCACCAGGTCGCGCAGTTGGCAGAGGTCCTCGTCGAAGGCGTCGATGGCGTCCAGAATCGCCCGGCGGTTCGTCAGCAGGATGTCGCGCCACATCTCCGGGTCGCCGCCGGCGAGTCGCGTGGCGTCGCGGAAGCCCGTAGCCGCCGCCTCGAGGTCGCCCCGGCCCGGCAGCATCGTCAGCAGCGCCGCCAGCACGTGCGGCAGGTGCGACACGCGCGCGACCGCCCGGTCGTGGCGGGCGGGCGTCATCCGCACGGTCCGCATGCCGATGGCGCGCCACAGCGCCTCCACGCGGCGCGCCACGGCCGGCGGGGTGTGCGGCGTGGGGGTGACGATGCACGTGGCGGCCTCGAACAGGTCCGCCCGCGCGAAGGCCACGCCCTTCTTCTCGCTGCCGGCCATCGGGTGGCTGCCGACGAACGGGCCGTCCCGGCCCAGCACCCGCCCGGCCATGCGCACCACCGCCGCCTTCGTGGAGCCCACGTCGGTGACCGCCACGCCGCGACGCAGCACCGGCGCGATCGCCCGCAGGTGCTTCTCGAAGACGCCGACGGGCGTGGCGAGGATGACGAGGTCGCTGCGGGCGGCGGGCTCCGCGGCGTCGAGGTGGACGGTATCGACGGCGCCGACGCGCCGGGCCTGCGCCAGGCTGCTCTCGCGCCGACCCACGCCGGCAATCTCCACGCCCGGGTGCACCTTCCGGATCGCCAGCGCCGCCGAGCCGCCCAGCAGCCCGACGCCCACGATCGTCACGTGCTTGAGCCTCCGCGGGGGCATTGCGGGCAGAGCTTAGCCGCGGGCGCTGGGGGAATCAACGGCGGTCTGCTACAATGGCGGCCGACGGAGGGGCCCGGCCGCGACACCCCTGCTCAGGAAATATCCGGCCCTCGCTGCGGTATTGAACGCCGGGTCGGCTTCCGGTAGCGTTCTGCTTTTCAGGGTCCTATGGAATCGACCGGTCAGCATGAGAGCCGCTCGTGCGGCGGCAAGTGCCCGACGTGCGGCCGCCGCGGCGACTCGCCGTCCGACCCGGGCGTTGCGTTGTCGGGCGGGCGGCTGGCGCTCGCCGCCGCCGCTGCGTTCCTGCTGCCGCTGGGGCTGGCGATTGCCGGCGCGGCGGTCGCCGGCGCCGCCGAAGTCGCCAAGGTCGCCGGCGCAGCGGCCGGGCTGATCGCCGGCGCCGCCGCTGCCGCCGCCATCTGCCGCCGGCTGCGGCGCCCGCGCCGGGAGGTGCCATGACCGCCGCCATCGCCGTGCCCGAGGGCCCCGGCACGTTCGCCCATGGGGTGCATCCGCCCGAGGCCAAGCACTTCGCGGAGAGCCGCGCCATCGAGGCGCTGCCGACGCCGCCGATGGTCTCGGTGCCGCTGCTTCAGCACACGGGCGCGCCGGCGGAACCGGTCGTCAAGCCGAGGCAGGCCGTCGCGCTGGGCGAGCCCATCGCCCGCGCCACGGGGTTCATCTCCGCCGCCGTGCACGCGTCCATCGCCGGCACGGTGGGCGTTTCGTCCGTGGCGACGCTGCCCAACGGCCGCCACGTCACGACCCTCCCCATCACCGCCGACCACGAGCAGCCGCTGGCCGGCGAGGCGCTGCTGGAGGAGATGTTCGGCGGCGACTGGCCGACCGAGGGCCTGGAGCGCTACGAACCCGCCGCCATCGTGAACGCCGCCGCCGACGCCGGCCTCGTCGGCCTCGGCGGGGCCGCGTTCCCCACCCACGTCAAGCTCACCCGGAACGACCGCAAGCCCATCGACACGCTGCTGGTCAACGGCTGCGAGTGCGAGCCCTACCTCACCAGCGACCACCGCCTGATGGTCGAGGCCGCCCCCGCGATCGTCACCGGCGCGCTGCTCGCCGCTCGCGCCGTCGGGGCCGAACGCGTCATCGTCGCCATCGAGAACAACAAGCAGGCGCCCATCGGGCGCGTGGGCAACGCCGCCGCCGGCACGCGCATCGAGGTCAGCGTGCTCAACACGAAGTACCCCCAGGGCGGCGAGAAGCAGGCGATCCTCGCCGTGCTGGGGCGCAAGGTGCCCACCGGCGGGCTGCCGCTGGACGTCGGGGCGGTGGTCGTCAACGTCGGCACGGCGGCGGCGCTGGCGCGGGCGGTCGTCCGCGGCAAGCCGCTCACCCACCGCGTGGTCAGCGTCACCGGGCCGGGCATCGTCCAGCCCCGAAACGTCCTCGTGCCCATCGGCGTCAGCTACCGCGCGCTGATCGACCACTGCGGCGGGCTGAAGGCCGCCGCCGTGCGGATCGTCGCCGGCGGGCCGATGATGGGCTTCGCCCTCGGCGACCTCGATGTCCCCGTGACCAAGGGCACCAGCGGCGTGGTGGTGCTCACCGAGAAGGAGGTCGCCCGCGCGCCGGAGACGCCCTGCGTCCGCTGCGGGCGCTGCGTCGACGTGTGCCCGCTGGGCCTCGTGGCCACGCGGATCGCGCTGGCGGCGAAGGTCCGCGACTGGGACCTCGCCCGCCGGTACCACATCACGGCGTGCATGGAATGCGGCTGCTGCGCGTATGTCTGCCCCGCGAGCATCCCGCTGGTACAGTTGATCCGCATGGGCAAGGCGGAGCTGCCGCGAGAGTGAGCCGCGAGCCCGGAATCGGCCGGCAATGACCGAAGTTCCCGCAAAGCCTGACGCCCCCGAGGCCGCGAGCCCGGCCGCGGCCATCCTGGTGGCGCCCGCGCCCCACCTGGCGGACCGCGCGCTGACGACCCGCCGGATGATGATCGACGTGCTGCTGGCGCTGATCCCGACGTACCTGGTGGCGATCCGGCTGTTTTCGTGGTACGCGGTGAAGCAGATCGGCACGTGCGTGCTGAGCTGCCTGGCGGCGGAGGCGGCGTTCACGGCGCTGCGCCGCCGGGCGAGCACGCTGGGCGACTTTTCCGCCGTCGTCACCGGCGTGATCCTCGCCCTGTCGCTGCCCGCCACGGCGCCCTGGTACGTCGGCGCCATCGGCGGCGTCGCGGCCGTCGGGGTCGGCAAGTTCGTGTTCGGCGGGCTCGGGCAGAACATCTTCAACCCCGCCATGGTCGGGCGGGCGTTCGTGATGATCGCCTTCACGGGCGCGATGGCCGCGGGGGGGTACGTGGACCCCAACAGCAGCATCCACACGCTGACCTTCGCCACGCCGCTGACGGCCCACGCCGGCGGCGAGCGGGTGGCGACGCTGTGGGAGCTGTTTTCGGGCAACCAGAACGGCTCGCTGGGCGAAACGAGCGCGGTGGCGGCGCTGCTGGGCGGGATGTACCTGTGCGCCCGGCGCACGGCCTCGTGGGAGATCCCGTTCGGGACGATCCTCGCGGCGGGCGTCATCGGGGGGATCATCAATCTGGTGAACCCGGGCGCCGAGTGGACGGTGCTGCACCACCTGCTGGGCGGGGCGCTGCTGTT
>CAZMDT010000118.1:0-3509 GCA_964564965.1 uncultured Planctomycetaceae bacterium
CCCGCTCCGGCCCGCACGAGTGCACGTGTGGGGGGATGCCGGCGGCCGTCGCCAGCTCGATGGCGCGCTTGACGGCGGGGAGGGCGACCTTCCGGAGCATTTCGACGGTCTGGTAGACGAGCGTGCCGGAGGCCCCGACGCAGAGGAAGTCGGGCCTTTCGTCCATGGCCATGATGCGTGCGAATCGCTGCTCGACGGCGGCGAGGCGCTGCTCGGCCCAGCGCGGGCGCTCGTGGGGGTTGTCGTAGTAGCGGTAGACGCCCTCGGGCCCGTGGAAGGCGAGCGTCGAGGCGAGCGACACGCCGACGAGCCCCTGGTCGCCCATGAGCCGCTTGAGGCGCCGGAGACCCTCGGGGCCGGTGTCCACCGGCTTCACGCCCTCCAGCGGCTCGCCGCGCCGCGGCACCGGCGGCAGGCGGAGCTTCTCCAGCGGCACGTCGCGGGTGGGCGGATCGGCGATGTAGTAGACGTCCGCCGTGGGCTCCCAGACCCGGCGCCCGCCGTCGAGGTGCGACCGCTGCGTGATGATCCGCTCGTCGGTGCGGCGGACGATGAAGGTCTCGCGGGGCGGGGCGTCGGCGTCGGCCTCCTCGGGGAAGCTCAGCGGGAAGTAGCCGTCCATCACCGCGTCGATGTCGAAGTGCCGGGCGCAGTCGATGTAGGCCTCCCAGATGGGCGGGTCGTTGTAGAGGTAGAGGTCCCAGAACGGCCGGCCCGTCAGGCGGGCGGGGATCATGTTCGAGAAGTCCGGGCCCACGGGAACGCAGTCGGGCACGTCGCCGGCGAGGACGGTCAGCAGTCGCTGGCGCGGCGTCATGTCGGCTTCCTCGCGGCGCGCCCGGGGCCAATGAAAACGGCCGCCGATGCACGGGGCGCCGGCGGCCGTGGGGGGGCGATGTCGACGGGCGGCTACCGGCCCGGCTTCGGGGCGATCAGGTCGACCGCCTCGTCGCTGGAAAGGTTCAGGGCGCCGAGGACCTCGGCGGCGGCCTCGCGAAGGGCCTGCGGGCCGGTGCCCAGGGCCGTGTCGCGGATGGCCTTCACGTCCTCCTCGGTGAGCTGGTGCCCGAAGCGGCGGACGGACTCGCTGAGGGCCTTGTGGGCGGCGATGCGGATGGAAGACTCCAGGCCGATGTTGCCGGCCAGCGCGGCCACGGCCCGCTGCGCCTTGGGCGCCGCCATGACGGCCAGCGCCCGCGCCGCCGCGACCCGCACCGGCTCCCGCGTGTCGTCGAGCGCCTCGATGAGCGCCGCCTGCGTGCGGGTGATGTCGTACACCATGCTGCCGCGCAGCCCGAGCTCGCGGATGACCTGCGACGCCGTCACCGACCAGTCCGCCGCCTGCTCCGGCGTCAGCGGCTTGCCCGCCCCGAGCTTGACGGCGGCGTCGAGGGCGCTGGCGAAGTCGGCGGCCTTCGGCTGGGCGTCGACCACGAGCGTCCGCTTGTCACGCTCCATCAGCTCGCGCGTTTCGGGCGTCCGGCTGGCGACGACGACCGGCGTGGCGATGTAGCCGGGCTGGCTGCGGAGCGCCCGCACGGACTCCAGGGCCGAGGGGCGCGTGCCGATCACCGCCACGTCCACGCCGCTGTAGCGCTGCCCCAGGGCCATGGCCTTGGCCATGTCGGGCGCCTCCAGCACGAGGAAGCCCGCCTCCCGGATGGCGTCCTTGAGCAGGTTGCCCTGCTGGATGTCCGTGGCGACGAGGAGGGCGACCTTCTTGCCGGTCTGTCGGATCGCGCCGTTGAGGACCTGCATGACCATCTGGTAGCCCTCGAACTTGCGGGTGGGCATGGCCTTGGCGAGGGAGACGGCGGCGAAGAACTGCACCTCGCGGTCCGGGTAGATCATCGCCTCCACGGCGGGCTGGGCGCCGCCGGCGGCGACCTCCACCAGCGTCTTCTCGCCGGCGGTCTCCACCAGCGCCTTCAGCGCCGCCAGCGCCACCGGCGTGTTCAGGTCCGCCAGGGCCTGGTCGATGACGCGCTGGAGGTACTGCGGCCCGGAGGCCAGGGCGTAGAAACGGGCCGAGGGCTGGTCCGTCGTCCGCGTGGGGTCCAGCTCGCCGGGCGGGAGGTTCGCCTCCTTGTTCAGGTTGCCCATCAGCCACAGCGACACCGCGGGGTAGAACTTCGGGTCGTGCTCCAGCGCCAGGGCGGCCATCCGCATGGCATAGACGTCGCAGAAGATCTCCCGCGGCACCTCGAGGCGGACCAGCCCGGTGCCGCGCCAGAACCAGACGTTGGCCTTCTTGGCGCGCGGGTCGGGCAGGAGCGACTCGGCCCGGTAGTAGTACTTCCTGGCGAGCTCGTAGTAGAGCGAGGCGACGGACTTCTTGTCGATGTTCTTCTCGTCGGCGCAGGCGTGGAGGGCGGCGACGGCGGCCTCGCGCGTCCGGGCGAGAAGCTCCTTCCGCCCGATCATCTCCGCGATGCGAGGCAGGGCGTGCGGGTAGCTGATCTGCCCCAGCGCCTTCACGAAGACCTCCTGAAGCTGGGCGTCCTCGGTCTGAAGCGCCGCCGACAGTGGGCGGACCGCGTCCTTCCCCATCAGCGGCAGGGCCGTCACGATCGCCGACCGGAGGCTCTGCGCCGTCGTCGGGCGCATCAGGCGGTCCACCATGTGCCGGACGGCGATCTCCCCGCTCCACCGAAGGCGCGCCACGTTGTTCGAGAAGGCGTCCATCCCCTTGTCGAGGCCGTCGATGGCCGCGTTGATCCGCTCCGGGTCCCAGCGCTGCGCCCGGTAGCCCGCGTCGATGAGCTCGAGCAGCTTGTCGATGGGGGGCTTCAGGTCGCGAAGGTTGCGCCCCTTCTCCAGCGTCAGCATCGAGCGGGGCTCGCGGAGTGTCAGCAGGAACAGCGCGTTGGGCTCGGGGTTGCGGGCGAGGATCTCCTCGGCATTGCTCCGGGCCGGGTCGGCCTGGCCGAGGTTGATGTACCCGAGCATCGTCCGCCAGAGATCGGGCAGCTCCACCTTCTCCGTGGGTCCGGGGGCGGGCGCTGCCTGCCCCCAGGCGACCGCCGCTGTCAGTCCAATCGCCAGCACGAGCGTTACCGGCGCCGTGATTGTTCTACGCACGATGGTGTCTCCCGCATAGCCGCCACACGGATTCAGCCGCCTTGACGGCGGCCCGATACGGTCAGGACGTCCGACCGGTCATTGAATAGGGATGACGGTGGATTATGACGCATCCGTGCCGTCAAAGCCAGTCCCGGATTATAGGCACGCCCCGGGACGTGTCAATCAAATCCGCGTGGGCGATGTGCTTACGCCGCCCGCCGCCTCAAAGCACCGCCTCCGGGGCCGGATACGACGGCGACCGGCCCTCCAGCACCGCCACAATGTCCCGCACCACGTCGCCCATGGCCTCGACGGCGGCCGGCACCCGGGCCGCGATGTGCGGCGTCAGAATCACGTTCGGAAGCCCGAACAGCGGGTAGTCCGGCGGCGGGGGCTCGGGGTAGAGGCAGCGGTAGCACGGCTCGTCCTTGTGGTGGCCGCGCAGC
>CAZMDT010000118.1:3519-8829 GCA_964564965.1 uncultured Planctomycetaceae bacterium
CCCGTTGCGGAGGGCGTCGGCGAGGTCGGCATAGACCACGCACGGCCCGCGGGCGGCGTTGATGAACCGCGCCCCGCGCTTGAACCGCGCGATCGCCCCGGCGTCGATCAGGTGCCGGCTCGTCGGGTTCAGCGTCGTGTGGATCGTGACCACGTCGCTGGCGGCGTACAGCGTGGGCTTGTCGACCGCCTCGGCCGGGTAGTCCACGCGGATGTCCAGCAGGTCGTTGTAGAGGACGGTCATACCGAGGGCCCGGGCGGCCCGGCCGACGCGGCTGCCGATGCGTCCGCAGCCGATGACGCCGAGGGTGAGGCCGGCGAGGAAGTGCCCGAACGTCTGCCTGCGGGCGGCGTGGAACGCCTCCGGCGACATCGGCCCCGTCATCGGCCAGAACCGCCGGTGAAGCTCGACGAGCATCCGCACGGTGTAGTCGACGACGGCGAGCGTGTTGGCGGCGGGCGTGTAGACGACCTCGACGCCGCGGGCGCGGCAGGCGGCCACGTCGATGTTGTCGATGGCGACGCCGGCCCGCCCGACGACCTTCAGCCGCGGGGCGAGCCGCAGCAGCGCCTCGTTCACCCGCGTGTACGTGCGGACGCAGAGGGCGTCGGCGTCGGCGAGCCCGGGGGGCGCTTTGCCGGCGTCGGCAGCGGCGTTGAGCGCCTCGGCCGTCGTCCGCGAGATGCTGCCGTGCTCGGCAAGATACGCCAGCGCCCGCTCGCCGAGCGGCTCGGAGACCAGGATGTTCGGCGCCGCCTCGGCCACGGGCGGCGATTATCGCCGACAGCCGGCCGCTGGCAACAGGCAACTCGCCGGCCGCGGCCTCAGCGGAGGCGCGCAGGCGGTGCTCGCGCGTTTCCCGCTCGCTGTTGTTCGCGGCCGGTTGATGCTCGCGCCGTGAGGGCCTGCTTGTGCGCCGGCTTCGCCGGGCGTACAATCAACCTTCAGGAGCGCCTCTCATGCGACCTCGGCGCACAGGTCCGGCCGGTCACGCCGGCGGGTTCACGCTCATCGAACTGCTCGTGGTGATCGCCATCATCGCGCTGCTGGTGACGATCCTGATGCCGTCGCTGAACGTGGCGCTCGACATCGCCCGGACGGCCATCTGCCGCGCCAACCTCCGCCACCTTCAGCTCGCCTACGCCCTCTACCTCAACGACAGCGGCGGGGAGTTCTTCCCGTACTACGACGGCCCGATCTACATGCCCTACCTGCTGCCGTACCACGGCGACAACCACGACTTCCGCCTGTGCCCCACGTGCGAGCGCCTGCCCGGCAACTACGTCATGGGCGACGCCAAGGTCTGCTGGGTCCGCGGGACGGGTGACCTCGACTGGGGCAGCTACGGCATCAGCGGCTGGCTGTTCGGCACCACGGCCGGCGGCAACCCCGGCGGGCGGGCCCACTACTGCAACACCGACAAGCCGTTCCCCGACGCCTGGTATCGCAGACCGGACCTGGTCGACCACCCCTCGCGGACGCCGAGCCTGGGCAACTGCGTGTGGGACGACGGCTGGCCGTGGCACGACAACCCGCCCGAGGTGTTCGCCGGCGACTACTACTGGCAGATGACGCGCTTCGTGATCGACCGCCACAGCCGGGCCGTGAACATGGCCTTCATGGACGGCCACGTCGAGGGCGTGCCGCTGCCGGCGCTCTGGTTGCTCCAGTGGTCGCCGCTGTTCGAGCCGTGCGAGGTGGAGCTGGAGTTCTGACGGAGCTGTCGTGGCTTCTCGCGCATGGGGCAACAACGCGCGTGTCCGGGCGCGCACTCGGCGCAAGCGCGCGCGAGCGGGCATCCATCGGACAGGTTAACGCGCGAATCGCTGGACTCGGGGAGCCGTCAATTCCTGAACTCGTGGACCTGCGCGCGGCGGCTTCGCCCGCGGGGGGCGGCCCCGCGAGGCTAGCGACCGCGGCGGCGGGAGAGGTAGTGGCGCAGCAGGTCCCGCGCCCGCTGCCAGAAGGTGCGCATGCCGAGGCGCCGGGAGAGGGCCTGCACGTCGCGGTGCTCGGGGGCGAGGGCGAGGGCCTTGGTCACGTAGCGCCTGGCCCGCTCGTGCTCGCCCTTGCGGTAGTGGGCCAGCGACAGGTTATACAGCGCCAGCGGATAGTCGGGCTTCGCCTTGATCGCCCGGCGGCAGTGGCGAATGCCCTCGTCGAGCTTGTTCATCAGGAAGTAGCTGACGGCCAGGTTGTGCTGCGCGTGGGCGTCGTGCGGCTCCAGGGCCACCAGCCGCCGCAGCACGGCATTGGCGTGCTCGACCTGGTGGGCCTCCAGCAGCAGTTGCCCGAGCTCGTTGAGGGTCTGGGTGTCGTCGCCGCAGCGTTTGAGCTCGGCGAGGAAGTGCCTGGCGGCGCGGGCGTGGCGGTTTCGGCGGAGCATGATCTGCCCGAGCTTGGCGTGGGCGCCGGGGTACTTGGGCTCGAGGCGGAGCACCTCCTGGAAGCGTCGCTGGGCGGCGTTGAGCTGTCCGCGCCGCAGGGCCAGCTCGCCCAGGCGGTACTGGGCGCCGGCGTGGCGGGGGTCGATCTCGACGGCGGCGCGGAACTGCTTGCCCGCCTCGTCCAGCCGCCCCATGGTCATCAACAGCTCGCCGTAGTCCACGTGCGTGTCGGCGTCGTCGCCGTAGAGGTCGAGCTCGGCCTGGTAGTACCGGCAGGCGGCGGGCAGGTCGCCCTTGTACCAGTAGGCATCGGCGATGCGGGCGTTGGCCTGCGGGTGCGCCGGGTCCAGCCGGAGCGTCTGCTGCCAGCAGTCGATGGCGCGGTCGTACTGGGCGATGTTGTGGAAGCTGCTGCCCAGGTTGTAGCAGCACAGCGGGCAGTCGTCCTTGAACAGCCGCGCCATGTAGAACATCAGCTCCGCCTTGTCGTGCTGCGACATCTCCGTGTAGCTGATGATGCGGTTGCAGTAGCACGGCTCGTAGGTGGGGTCGAGCTTCTCGATGCGTTCGAAGTGCGCGAGGGCCTCGGCGTACCGGCCGAGACGGTTCATGTTCACGCCCAGGCAGTTGAGCGTTTCGACGTCGTCGGGTTCGATGGCGAGGGCGGCCCGGTAGGCCTCGCAGGCGCGGGTGTAGTCTTCGAGGGCCTCGAGGGTGAGGGCGAGGTTGAAGTGCCAGGAGGCGTTGTAGGGGTTGACCTCGATGGCGGCGCGGAGTTCGGCGGCGGCCTCGGGGAGCCGCCCCTGGTCGTACAGCTTGCGGGCGTGTTCCGCGCGGGTTTCCGCCTCAGTCCATTCGTTCATCGACGGTCCGATCAGGCCGGTGGCGCGGGCGTCCGAAGCGTGCGGTCCGCGGGGCCGTTGAAAGCTGGATAGGAATCATGTCGGCGGCGGCCTCCGTTCCGGCTCGCTGGTCCCTATTGTAATGCAGGGACGCCAAACCGGCAACGGGGAAAGCGCCGCGGCGGCTCGAATACGGTGGCCCGCCGGCGTTTCGCCCCCGCGAGGCCGGCGGTATGATGGCGGGCATGGCCCCCGAGGACGACTACCTCGCGCTCGACGACAATGCCCTGCTGGCGCAGTGCGACGTGCACGTCTACAAGGCCTCGGGCCCGGGCGGGCAGCACCGGAACAAGGTGTCCTCGGCGGTCCGGCTGCGGCACCGCCCGACGGGCACCACGGTCCACGGCGACGATTCGCGGTCGCAGCACGAGAACAAGCGGCTGGCGATCCGGCGGCTGCGGATGAACATTGCCTGCCGGCTTCGCCGGGCAGTGGCGGCGGGCGCCGGGCCGCCGGCCGTCGTGGGCGAGTGCCTCTTCGCGCCGCGGGGGCGAGGCCCCCAGGCGAAGCGGCGCCTCCAGATCGGGCGGAAGGACCAGCGTTTCTGGCACGTGGCGGCCTTTCTGCTGGACGCCCTTGAGGCCTCGGAGGGGCGCCTGGCCGAGGCGGCGGAGATGCTCGGGGTCGGCACGAGCAACTTCGTGGGGGTGCTGCAATCGGACCGCCACCTGCTGGCCGCCGCGCAGGGCATCCGGAAGGCGCACGGCCACGGGCCAATCCGGTAGTTCCCGCGTGGCGCCGGTTCCGCTGCCGGGCGACGAGTCGTGTTGACCCGGCCCGGCGGGTCTGGTAGAATCCAGCCTAGGTCGGAGACGCGGTGGTTCCTTAGGCTGAGGCCGGCCGTCCGCGAGCGGACACGGCGCGCGGTTCCAGTCGCCCTCATACATACGTCATCCCCGCATCAGCAGGAACCAGCGGCGGGCCCGCTCGGGGGTCCGCCTTCGACGTTCCACCGGCGTGGAGCGCGACCTGCTCCTCGATGGGCAATGTGAACTCCGCCTGAAACGGCGGCCCGGTCCGCCGCGACGAGGGAACCATGGCGCGAAGGCACCGACGACGGCTGGGAGAGATTCTGGTCGAATGGGGCGTGGCGACGCCCAGCAGCGTGCAGGAGGCCCTGAACCACGCCCAGGAGGAAGGCATCCGCATCGGCGAGGCGCTGGTGGCGCTGGGGCTGGTCGACGAGGAGGACGTCACCAAGGCCCTCGCCAGCCAGTACGACATGGAGTACATCGACATGGACCGCAATGTCGTTGTGCCCACCGAAACCGACGTCATCCCCGAGGAACTCATCCGCAAGCACCTCATCCTGCCCATGGGGCGGGAGAACGGCCGCCTCAAGGTCATCATCAGCGACCCGCTCGACCTCGAGACGCTCGACATGCTGCGGTTCCGGCTGAACTGCGAGTTGGCGCCGTGCCTGGCCTCGAAGAGCAAGCTGCGGGGGTACATCGACCAGTTCGTCCGCTCGGACGTCAGCATCGACAAGGCCGTCCAGGAACTTGGCGAGCGCACCGGCGACGCCATGTACGACGACGATGGCGAAGAAACGCTGACCGAGGACGCCGCCCCCATCATCCGCCTGGTCACCATGATCATCACCGAGGCGGTCAACCTGCGGGCGTCCGACATCCACATCGAGCCGATGGCCGACCGCGTCCGGGTCCGGTATCGGGTCGACGGCGTCTGTGCCGAGCGCGACAACATTCCCAAGCGGATGCAGGGCTCGGTGCTCAACCGGTTCAAGATCATGGCGGGCATCGACCTGGCCGAGAAGCGGCTGCCCCAGGACGGCCGAATCAAGCTCAAGGTCGGCGACAGCGACATCGACTTCCGCGTCTCCTCGCTGCCGTCCTATTACGGCGAGAGCATCGTCCTGCGCATCCTGAGGCCCGAGAGCGTCCGGATCGGCATTCCCGCTCTGGGCTTCGAGCAGGAAGACTACCAGCGCTTCCTCCAGATCATTCGCCGCCCCAACGGCATCTTCCTTGTCACCGGCCCGACCGGGTCCGGCAAGACCA
>CAZMDT010000119.1:0-7531 GCA_964564965.1 uncultured Planctomycetaceae bacterium
ATCCTCCCCGCCGTCGGCCTTCAGCTTCAGACCGAGGGCGCTCTTGACCAATTCCTCCACCTCCTCCTTGGTCATGGTCTTCCCCTCGCTGCCGTCGGGGTTTTTCTTCGCGCGGACGTCCACCAGAGCCGCCACCGATTTCGCGGTCACCGTGCCCCAGATCTCCTCCCGCCGCTCGGTGGTCTCGCTGGCGAGGTACTGGGTGTCCACGGTGCTGTCCTTCGTGCCGCCGGTGCCCTCGGCGGTGGCGGTGGAGGACTTCTCCTTGATGGACTCCGAGACCACGACGCGTGCGAGGGGATCGTAGGTCTTCTTCTCGGTGGACTCGGCGGAGGTCTTCATCGTGACGCTGACGCGAACGGAAGCGCGTCCCGGCCCGAGGGCGGCGGCGAGAAGGTCCTCCGCCTTGCGGGCGAGGTCCTGTTCGACGCGGGTGCGGTGCTCGTGGTAGGTGCTGGCCCTTCCGGCGAGGGGGTCGCTGGCTTCGCCGGAGAGCAGGTCGCCCTGGGTATCGGCGACCTTGACGTCGTCGGCGCTGAGCCCGCGGACGGCGCCGGCGACCACGTGCGTGATCGCCCGCACGTTGCCCTCGCTGAGGCGCTTGCCCGCCCGGAGCTTGACGATGACGCTGGCGGAGGCCTGCTGCCCCTCGCTGGCGAACAGCGCCCGCTCCTGCTGCACGATGTGAACCCGGGCCGACAGCACGCTGTCGAACGCCTCGACGGTGCGGGCCAGAATGCTCTCACGCGCCCGGTTGTAGTTCACCCGCTGCGTGAACGGGCTGACGCCCGGGCCCTCATCGTCGATGACCTTGTAGCCGGCGCCGTCCCCCACCGGCAGCCCCTCCTGCGCCAGGCTCAGGCGGAGGGCGTACACCTGCTCGTCCGGCACAAGGACCGTCGTGCCGCCGCCTTTCAGCTCGTACGGCACGTTCTGGTCGCGCAGCTTATCGACGATGCGCCCGGCCTCCTCAGGGGACAGCCCCGCGTACAGCAGCGACATGTCCGGGCGGGACACCCAGTTCACGAGCAGCACGGCCACGGCCACACACGCCAGCACCACCGCCAGCAGCAGCACGCGGTGGACCAGGCTGATGCGCCGCCAGACCTCGCCGATGCCTTGAAGTATCTGAGCCACGACTCGTCCTCGTATGCGCGGGCCGAAACGCCTACACGTTCATGTTCAGCGTCTGCTTGTACGCGTCGATCACCTTGTTGCGGATGCCGATGAGCAGCTTGAAGCTCATGTCCGCCTTCGCCACGGCTGCCACCGCCGGGAGGACGTCCTTGGTCCGTCCGGCCATCAGGTCCTGAATCGCCTGGACCGACGCCTGCTGGTCCTTGTCCACGGTGTTGATGTACCCGCGCAGGGCGTCGCCGAAGTCGGTCTGCCCGCGGGGCTTGGGCGGTCCCGCCGCGCCCGGTGTGATCCCGGGCGTCGGCGTGGTCGGCCCGAATGAGACTGGAGTGATGCCTGCCATCGTTGCAGCTCCTCTATCTCAGCAGTTCGAGTGTCACGTCGACCAGGTCCTGGTAGCGTTTGAGCACGGCGGCGTTGGCCTCGTACGCCCGGGAGGCGAAGACGAGGTCCCTGAGCTCGGTGGGTAGCGATACGTTCGGCATGAGCACCCAGCCGTCACTGTCGGCCTCCGGATGCCCGGGCATCCTCACCCGCTTGAAGTCGGTGGTCTTGTCCTGGGCGATGCCGCGGATGCTCACGCCGCGGATGCCGGTGCCGCTGGTTTGAAAGACCACGTCCTGCCGACGATAGGGCGCCCCCGACGCCGTGCGCGTCGTGCTGGCGTTCGCGATGTTGTTGGTAATGACCTCCAGGCGCTTCGCCTGCGCCCGCAGGCCGGATACCGCGATGTCCACCGGGCCGCTGATACCTTCGACGCTCATGCCATCCACCTCCCGTGGGCGATCCCGGCGGGCCCGCGCCCGCGCGGACCGCGCCGCGTCACGTCACTTCCATGGCCAGTTCCATCTGGCGGTACGCCTTCGCCATGAGGCGCACGTACGTCTTGTAGAGCGCACCGTTCTTCAGCATCTCCCCGATCTCCGTCTCGAGGTTCACGTCGTTGCCCGTCTGGCCTACGGGCGTGTTCCGCGGCTGGACCACCGGCAGCTCCAGACCGCTCAGCCGGTCGAGCTCGCCCGAGTCGATCGCCTCGGCCAGGACCTTCTCGAACTCCACCGCGTAACGCCGGTAGCCGGGCGTGTTCAGGTTCGCGATGTTGTTCGCGACGGCCCTGCCTTGCAGCCCCGTCGCCCGCAGGCCCGCCTCGATGAGTTGGACTACGCTCGGCTGCTCAGGCATTGCTGTTCTCCTGTGGGCTCCGGCTCGGTCCGGGCACCGGGGTCCAGACGCTCGGGCAGACGCCCCTCACGCCGGTAGCGCCGCAGCTTCTCCCGAAGCGTGCGATCGGTGATCCCCAGCAGCCGCGCCGCCCGGGCCTGGTGCATCTCGGTGGTCTGGAGCGCCTGGAGGATCGCCTCGCGCTCCACCTCGGCCAGCGACAGCGTGGAGAAGCGGCTGCGTTCGGCGGACCGGAGCTCGGCCCGCAGGACGGGCGTGTCGGCGAGGGACAGCGTGGGCCCGCGCCCAAGGATGAGCGCCGCCCGGACGACGTTGCCGAGCTGGCGGACGTTGCCCGGCCAGCCGTGCTGCCGGAACAGCGCCATCATCTCCGGGTCGAGGTCCTCGATCCGCCGCCCGACCTCGCCGGAGTACGTGTTCACGAGGTGCCACACGAGGGCGGAGATGTCCTCGGCGCGCTCGCGCAGCGGCGGAATGCGGATGTGGACCGCGCTGAGGCGGTAGAACAGGTCCCGCCGGAACGCGCCGGTTTCCACCCCGCGCGCCATGTCGCGGTTCGACGTGCTGACCACCCGGACGTCCACGCGGATCGCCTCGCTGCCCCCGACGCGCTCGAAGTCCTGCTGCTCCAGAACGCGCAGCAGCTCCGCCTGGAACCGCGGGCCGGTCTCCGAGATCTCGTCGAGCAGCAGCGTCCCGCCGTCGGCGCGCTCGAACCGCCCGAGGCGCCGGGCGTGGGCGCCCGTGAAGGCCCCCCGCTCGTGCCCGAACAGCTCGCTCTCCAGCAGCGACTCGCTCAGCGCGCCGCAGTTGACCGTGACGTAAGGCCGTCTGCGCCGAGGACTCGAACGGTGGATCAGCTGCGACAGCAGCTCCTTCCCCGTGCCGCTCTCGCCCGTGATCAGGACCGGTGCTGACGTGGCGGCGACCTTCTTCGCCGTGGCGACGGCCTCCAGAAGCTTCGGGCTCTTGCCGACGATGTCGCAGCACCCCTCGCCGCCCTTTCCCGCCGACGCCGCCAGGGCCACGTCGTGGTTCGGCACGAAGGCGTCCATCAGGGCGGACAGGTCGTCCGGCCGCAACGGCCGCTCCAGGAAGTGCTGGCACCCCTCCCGCATGGCGGCCACCGCCGTTCGCACCGAGCCGCCCTCCGCCATGAGCACCACAGGCAGCTCCGGGCAGGCGGCCTTCGCCTCCGCCAGCATCTCGAAGCCGCCGCCCGGGGCGTCGAGGTCGGCCAGAACCAGGTCCCACCGGCCGGCCGCGAGGCGCTCGCTCGCCGCCGCCACGTCGCGCACCACCGTCCCGCGGACGCCCCGGGCGGCAAGCGTCTCCAGCAGCAGCCGGGTCGTGTCCGGCTCGTGCGTGACAATGAGCACGTTGTGTGGCGCGCGTTCAGCCATTCACTTCGTTCCAGTCTGGGCGGGCTGTGTGGCGGCTGTGTTGACGGGCGCGGCCTCCGGCCAGCGCAGCTCGCCGACGCCCTTCAGGAACTCCGCCGGGCGATCCTTCAGGCGCCACTCGAGCAAGCGGTCCTGGGTTGCCGCGAGATCAGCCCACGCGGAATCGGGATGCTCCTGGATCAGGTCTCTGTAAACCTTCCTGGCACCGGCGGGGTCGCCCTGCCGCCGGCAGTTGCCCAACTGGAACAGCGACCACGCCCGGTCGGGCGCCTCCAGCCGCTTGCCGAGCGCCAGCTCGTAGAGGGTCGCCGCCTCATCAAGGTTCCCGGACAGGTAAAGCGCGTCGGCGAGCGACACCGGGTCGGCCACGCCCTCGAGCTTCATCCCCCGCAGGCGCATCAGCGTGTAGGCGTTGACGACCGGTTGCGTCGTGGTCGGCGGCTGGGGGGCGGCCTGGGGCTCGGAGGGGGTCTGCGGCGCCAACTGCGCCTGCGCCGCGCCCTCCGGGGTCACCGCAATGGATCGTAGCGTGCGGATCGCCTGCTCGAGCTTCGGGTCGATGTTGCCTCGGCGCGGCGGGCTCAGGCGTTCCTCCTGGAGCTTGCGGAGGCTCTCCTTCAGCCGCGCCGAGCCGTCCTCCGGCGGCGGGGCCGCCACGCCCAGGGCCGCCATGCACGCCGTCGCCGTCACCATCGCGAGCGTTCTCATGGCGTGTTCACTCCCGAAGCGGCATGCAGCATGTCCGAGTAGGCCAGCACCGCCTTGGCGTATTCGTGCTCGTGCATGTACGCGTCGCCGAGGGCCTTGGAGGCTTGCCGGCGGACGTCGGCGTCGTCGGTGGCCTTGAGGGTATCCTCGGCGAGCGCCGCGGCCTTGCGGACATCGCCGAGCCTCAGGCACAGGGCGGCCATCCGGCAGTTGGCCAGGTGGCGGTCCCGCCCGGACGGCAGGTCCTGGAGGGCCCGTGCGAACACGGCCCGGGCGGTTCGGAGGTCTTCCTGGGCCTCGTGGCAGCGGGCGATCTCGACGAGGACCCGCGCCTGCAGGGCGGGCTCGCCCAGGTCGGGCAGGCGTCCCTCGAGCAACCGGATGGCCTTGGCGGGCAGGCCCATGTTCCGATACGTGCTTCCCAAGGCCACAAGGGCCTCGCAGAGCAACTCGCCCTCCAGCTTGCTCCATTCCAGCTCGCGGAGGGCGCCAAGCGCCGGCACCAGGCGTTCGGTATCGACGTACACGCCGGCGAGGGCAAGCAGGGCGTCCGATCGCTGCCGACGCGACGGCCGGCAGGCGAGCATCCTGCGGAACTCGCTCTCGGCCTGGACGGGGTCGCCGCCTCGACGGTAGGTCTGCCCCAGCAGCAGGTGCGCCTCGGCGAGGTGTTCGGCATCCTGACCGGCGGACCCGATGTAGCGGTTCAGCCACTTCTCCGCTTCGGCGTCGTTGCCCTCCAGGAAGTAGCACCGCCCCATGCCGAAGGCGGCGGCCGCCTTCGATGCCGACGACAGGTTTGCGTAGTAGAGCGTCCGGAAGTCGTGGATGGCCTCGGGCAACCGGCCCGACCGCATGTTCACCTCGCCGAGGGCCAGATAGATCCGGTCGTGGCCCCGGTAGTTCTGGTAGAGGTCTCGAAGCTCGGCGAGGTCGCGCCGGGCGCCGGCGTAGTTCCGCAGCGACACACGAAGAGCCGCCGAGCGCATCAGGGCCTCCGCCGCCACGTCCTTGCCCTTGAACAGCCCCGCCGTGAGCTGGTACTCCTTCAGCGCCCCGAGCGGGTCGCCGGAATACTCCAGGACGCATGCCAGGGCGAGGTGCCCCACACGGAGCCGGGGGTCTTCCTCGCCCCGCAGGCCGAGGAAGAACAGGCGCAGGCAGGTGCCCGCCTCGCGAACGATCAGCTCCCGCTTCTGCGAAAGCTGTTCGAAGCCCTGGGGGTCATACACGACGATCTTCTCGCCCGTGAAGTGGGCCACCAGGCCCGCCGCCCCGCAGGCCACCTCGGCCACCCGCGCCGCCGCAAGCCCCCGGCCGTACATCGTCACCACGCGCTGGCGGGCCGCAGGGACGACGTTCACCCACTCAACGTTGAGCCCGGCCTGGGAGGCGAGCCGTTCGAGCAGTTCGTCGATTCGCGCCTGCGAGGCATCGACGACCCATTCGCGGCGGACGCCGCCCGCGGGCAGCTCGTGGACCTGCGGTCCCAGCGTGGCCTGCGTGAGCCGTTCGGAGCCTTCGGCAAGGAGCGCGCGGAGCGATTGCTCGGGCAGCGTTGCGAACGGGTCGAGCCAGGCGACGTGCCCCCAGTCGAGGGCCTGCTCCTTGCCGTAGAACGAGAGGCATTGGACGGCGAGCGCCCTGGCGACGAGGAAGTCACAGTCGGTCCGCAGGGGCCGGACTGCCTCGCGCTCCAGCACCCCCAGGGCCCCCAGCGCCAGGTAGCCCTTCGTCCGTGCCGGCAGGTACAGCCCGTCGGCCACGTCGAGCTGCCCAAGCTGGGACCATGCCACCGCCCGGATGATAGGCGAGCGGCTCCTGACCAACGGGCCGATCGCCTGGCGGGCGTCGTCGGCCTGGCCGAGCAGCCACAGGCACATTCCCTGCCGCAACGTCAGGAAGTCGGCAACGAGCGCCTCGCCCGGGCGCGTCCGCGCGACCGCCGCCAGCCGCCGGTAGGCATCCAGCGCCGCCGCGTGCTGGCCGCGTGCGAAGTCCGCCTCGGCCTGGGCCCACGACAGCGGCTCGCCCAGGTCGGGGGCGACCGGCTGCGCCGGCCCGGCGGCGGCGATCTCCTGTGCACCGGCCGTCTGGGGCACGATCACGTGAGCGGCCGGCTTCTCGCCGAACTGCCAGATCAGGATCGCTGCCAACAGCAGGATCACCACGGTGTTGATGATCAGCAGAGCGTGGACCAGCCGGGAGCTCGTTCCGGCCTTCGGGCGCAGCGCCGCCAGCGGCAGCAACAGCCGGTGCGATGGCGCCGGCGCAGCAGCCTGGGCGGCTACCGGCACCTGGTCGCCCGCGGCGTCGGGCGGGCGCTCGCCCCCCGGCTCGGGCGCCGCCGTGGCCTCCTCGTCGTGGGACAGGCCGGCCTGAAGCCGCGCACGCTGCTGCGCGATCAGCTCCTGAAGCGACGTCGGGTGGCTCGCCGTCTCCTCGCTGGCGGGCTGTGCGGCGGCGCCCGGCGCCCCATCCGGGGGCGGCGCCTCAGCGTCGGCAGTATCGGCGGCGGCCGTATCCGGCGCCGCCGGGACGGCTTCTGAAGACGGGTCGGCGTGCTGCGGGGCTTCGGGCGGCTCGGGCGCCGCGGTGGCGTCGACCTCGCCCTTTTCCCCGTCGCCCTTGCCCGACAGCTTCGACTCGATCGCCGCCCGTCGGCGCTCGATCATCTTCTTGAGGCTCGGCCTGCTCTCCTCGCCTGCCTTCGGGGCCGCCGGCTCGGGGCCCGCGTTCGGCTTGTCCTGCTCGTCGGGCATTCTTCTCGTCATTCCGGGGCGTCCGCCGGTCTCGTCGGTCGCTACGGCCGCGCGGCAGTAGTGCCAGCGCACACCCTCGTGCGGGGGGCAAGTGCAAGGGCTATGCCACGGACGAGACCCCCGTCGGCATGAGAACACAAAGGTTTGATAAAAAGAGCTTTAGGAACTGACCGGAAGGGACACGCGCCGCGGCGGCACCGCCTGGCGTCACGATTTTGGCCAAGGGGAGTGTCGGGATTTCGCGCGGGCGAGGTAGCCCGCCGCCGGCTTCAGGCCTGCTGGTACTGCGGCTGCTCGACCAAGGCCGTGCAGCGCTACGAGTTCTACCTGACCAACTGG
>CAZMDT010000119.1:7541-8738 GCA_964564965.1 uncultured Planctomycetaceae bacterium
GCGCGCGGGATGTCGCCGGGCTGCGGCGGCCGGATGCCGTACCGCTTCAGCTTCGCATGCAGCGTCGCCCGCGTGATCCCCAGCAGCGCCGCCGCACGCGTCCGCTGCCAGCCCGTCTCCCCCAGCGCCCGCACGATGAACTCCCGCTCCGCCGTCTCCAGCGAGAAGTCCTTCTGTGCAGCCGCCTCCTGCGCCACCGACGAGGCGGGCCGGGACGACGCCCCCGACAGGCCGAGATGGTGCGGCTCGATTCGCCCGCCCCCCGACAGCAGGATCGCGCGCTCCATCGCGTTGCGGAGCTCGCGGACGTTGCCGGGCCAGTCGTGGCTCATCAGCGCCGACCGCGCCTCGGGGCTGAGCGTGCGCTGCCTGCCGTCCGCGGCGACCTGCGAGGTCGCCAGGATGTGCTCCGCCAGCAGCGGAATGTCCTCTCGACGTTTCGCGTCCCGAAGTGGCGGCACCGTGATCGGAAACACCGACAGCCGGTAGTACAGGTCGCGGCGGAACCGCCCGCCCTCGCTGTCGGCCAGCAGGTCCCGGTTGCTCGAGGCCAGGATCGTCGCCTCGCAGGCGATGTCGGCCGTGCCCCCCACCTTGCGGAACACCTTCTCCTGAAGCACCCGCAGCAGCTTGGCCTGAAGCGCGGGGGGCATTTCGCTGATCTCGTCGAGGAAGAGCGTGCCGTTTCCGGCGGCCTGGAACAAGCCGGTGGCGTCACGGTCGGCGCCGGTGAAGGCGCCTTTGACGTGCCCGAAGAGTTCGCTTTCGAGCAGTTGGGCCGTCAGGGCCGCACAGTTGACGGCCACGAATGGCTCTCCGTTCCCGCAGCGCCAGGCATGGACGGCCCGGGCGGCAAGCTCCTTGCCGGTCCCGGTCTCGCCCAGAAGGAGGATGGGGTTGCATCGGCTTTGGGCGACGAGGCGGATGGCCTCGAGCGTCTCGCGGGCTCCCTCGCTCCGGCCGACGAACGGGACCGTCGGGGGGCACGCCTCACAAAAGAGATGCTCGGGCCCTCCGCCGACGGACGGCCGAGCCGCTGAGGCGTCCAGGACGACTGGCGTTTCAGGCGCCCGGTCGGCGCTCCAACTCATCACCACCGCTCCCGGCTTCCGTGCCCGGATGGCCAAGCGGCCCGGCGCCGCCAGGCGAATTGCGTGGCATCGACAGCACCCGAGGCCGGCCGAGCGTCCTGCGCAG
>CAZMDT010000120.1:0-8626 GCA_964564965.1 uncultured Planctomycetaceae bacterium
TGCCCTCCACGAGCCGCACCTGCCCGAGCGCGCTTGGGAGCACGACGCGTACCTTGCCTCCGCGGTTCTTCTTGTCGTGCTGCATGGTGGTCCAGACGTCGCGGGCGTTGAGCGCCTCGATGCTCACGGGCAGCCCCAGGCGCTGGAGGATGCCGCGGACACGTTCGGCGGCCGCCGCGTCGAGAAGCCCCCGCGCCACCGCGATGCCGCACTCGGCCACCATCCCGAGCGCCACCGCCTCGCCGTGCCGGATGCGGTCGTACCCCACGAGCGTCTCGATGGCGTGCCCGACGCTGTGCCCGAAGTTCAGGTGGGCGCGGGCGCCGGAGGTCTCCCGCTCGTCCTCGGCAACGACGGCCGCCTTGATCGCCACGTTCCGCGCGATCAGCTCCGTCATCACGCCCGCCTCGCAGGCGCCGATGGCGTCGGCATCGCGCTCGATGGCGTCCAGCAGCGTGGCGTCGCGGATGACGCCGTGCTTGACGCACTCGGCGAGGCCGTTGCGCAGCTCCTCCGGCGGCAGCGTCGTCAGGGCGGCCGGGTCGATCAGCACGGCGCTCGGCTGGTGGAACGCGCCGATCAGGTTCTTGCCGGCCGGGTGATCCACGCCCGTCTTCCCGCCGACCGAGGAATCCACGTCGGCCAGCAGGCTCGTAGGGCATTGCACCAGCCGCAGGCCCCGAAGCGCCGTCGCCGCCACGAAGCCCGCCACGTCGCCCACCACGCCGCCCCCGAGCGCCACGACGACCGTGTCGCGGTCGATCGCCGGCATGAGGGCGAAGAGTTCATCGAAGAGGTCGCTGCACGTGGCGAGCGTCTTGTGGTGCTCGCCGGCGGGGAACTGGAGGCTTTCGGTCCGCAGGCCGGCTGCCTGGAGCGACCCGGCGACCCGTCCGCCGTAGAGGGCGGCGACGTTGGCGTCGGAGATGACCACGGCGGCCTCGGCGCGCGGCATCGCCGCGACGGCCTCGCCCGCCGCGCCCAGCAGGCCGGGCGCGATCCTCGCCTCGTAGCGCCGCTCGCCGAGTTCAATGGCGATCGTCGGGCTCACCCGGCTGCTCCTTCCGCTTCTTGTGATTCTCGACGGCGGCCTGGAGCGCGGGGTCCACATCGGCGGGCGCCTGGCCGGGGGCTTCGGCCTGGTGGCGCAGCGGGTGGTACAGCGGGTGGCGCTGCGATCGCGCGGCGGCGGAGCGCTTCAGGTTCCGCCGCAGATACCAGAACAGCCCCGCCGCCACCAGGATGATGAGGAACAGGAGGCCCCACCGCGCGAGGTTCAGGTTCGCGCCGACGGGCTCCCTCTTCCGCAGGTCCCACGACAGCAGCACGGGGTAGTCCAGCATCTTGCCGTCGCGCGTCAGCCCCTCGTGAATCTTGAAGAACACCGCCGCCACCTCCAGTCCGGGCAGCTTGTGGTACGGCGGGGACGCCTTGTACTCGTAGCACAGGTCGCCCTGTTCGTCCTGGGTCGGCTCGCGCGGGGGCAGCAGGGGCAGCGGGTTGACGGAGCAGTAGACCACGAGCGGCTGGAGGTCCGGCCGCTGACTGTTGGCGTGCAGGGCGTAGATCTTCCAGACGGGCCGGTTCCGCGGCCAGTAGTACGAGCCGCTCATCGTGCCCTCGTCGGTCGACAGACGGTACACCCGGGCCACGCGAATGCTCGTCCGCATCGCGCGGACCGGCAGGCGGGCATAGCGGCGCGGGTCTTCCAGCAGGCCGCCGTAGCCGGGGCGGTCCAGCTCCGCGAACGCCTCCTCGGACAGCGGCTGGAGGGCGGCCACCTTGCTCATGAGCATCCAGAGCGCCTCCTCCTCCAGATGCGTCGGCTGGAGGAGGGCCTCTTCCCAGGCGGCCCACTCGCCCGCCGTGACGGTGATGATCCCGCCGGGCGGGGGCGCCGGTCGCGAGGCGAGCTGTGTCGCCGGCGGCGCGCCGGTGGGCCCGGTGGCCGGCAGGCGGACGGGCACGCCGCGCGGCAGTTCGTCCGCGTCGGCGGCAGCGGCCAGCAGCGCCAGCACAGCCAGCACCACGCCCGGGGCGAGGCCCGGCGGGCGCCGCCGCGGCACGGGCGCAGCGTTTGCGTTTGGGCGTGCGTTCACGGGGGGCGATTCTACGCCCCCGCGGGCGGAGGTGTAAAGCCGACGCCCGGGCCTTGGGCTACGGCGGGGCGGCGCCGGGTGTGTAGGCCGGCAGGAGGAAGCTGTCTTCCGGGCCCGTCGGCTGCTCGGTGCCCGTGTAATCCGTGATGTTGCCGGCCAGGAAGATGTTGTCCTGGTGCACGCCGACGGCGGGGCCTTCGCGCCAGGCGACGTTCCCCTTGAGATGAAGCACGTTCTGCCCGCGCCCGGCGTGGTTCTGCCCGGCGGGGGCGTCGAGCCGGTCGCGGAGAAACTGCCCGTTCTCGAACAGCGGCGTGTTGTCGGCCAGGATGGGCTTCTCCTCGCCGACGGCCTCGAGGGCGGGGTCGTTCAGACGCAGCTTCGCCGGCCCGATCATGTGATGGTAGGAGTAGTTGACGAAGTCGGCCTTGGGGAAGTCGGTCATGCCCGCGCGGACCACAAACGACCCGCCCGCCACGGCGGGGCACTGGAACGACACGGGCGAGGCGTACCGCAGCGCCACGAGCTTGAACAGCCCGCGCGAGTTGCTGACGGCGGGGGCGCCCGGGCCGGGAAGCCAGCGCTGCTGCTCGCCCTCCACGCCGGGGAGGAAGCCCTCGTTGGCCGTGGCGTAGGCGCGGACGGCGTAGCCGATCTGCCCGACGTGGGCGGCGCACTGGCTCTGGAGGGCCCGCTGGCGCGAGGCCATGAAGGCGGGCACGAACACCACGGCCAGCACCACCGCCGCCGCCGCCAGCGCGCCCAGCTCCCGCAGACTGAACGTCGGCGCCAGCACCCGGTGCGACGGATGCTCCCGCGCCAGCAGCTCGTCCGTCCGGCGCTGCCGGCGGATGCGGTCGAGGGTGCTGTCGACGAGCCCGTCGGGCGCGGGGGCCTCCGGCAGGAGCCGCAGGGCCTCGACCGTGTTCGCCAGGTCGCCCCGGAGCTTGCGGAAGGCCGGGTCGGCGGCGAGGCGTTGGCGCACGGCCTCCGCCTCGGGGGGGTCGGTCTCGCCGAGCATGAAGTCGATCAGAAGCTCTTCGTCCCTAGCGCGATTCTCGTCCATGTTCGGCGTCCCGCCAGGCGGCCTTCCAGCGCGCCGCAAACTGCCTCACCGCCGCGTGGAGTCGAGACTTGACCGTCCCCAGCGGCACGGAAAGCACCTCCGCGATGTCCTTGTAGGGCATGTCGTGGAAGTAGCTCAGCAGCAAGACGGTCCGGAGGCTGTCGGGCATCTCGCTGACGATCCTTTGTACGGCCCGGCGGGTCTCAAGGTTCACCAAAGCCGCCTCGGGCGCCGGCACGTCGGCGGGGATGAGGGCGGCGTAGGGGGTCGGATCGGCGGCGCCCGGCTGCACGGCGGCGTCCAGCGGAGCCGCCTGGCGCCGCTGCCGGGACCGCATGGCGTCGCGGGCCTTGTTCGCGGCGATGGTGAACAGCCACGGCTTGAGCCGGCGCGACGTGTCGAACGACCCCGCCGACAGGTGAAGCTGAAGGAACGCCTCCTGGAAGACATCCTCGGCGAGGGCGGCGTCGCCCGTGAACCGCGCGAGGAAGTTGAACAACTCCCGCCGATACCGCCGCACGAGCGCCGGGAAGGCCTGCCCGTCCCCCGCCAGGTGGCGCTGGAGCAGTTCGCCGTCGCTGATCTTCCGGCTTGGGCTGGGTTGGTCGGTCACGGGCAGGCGGCTCGAACCCACGGGCGGGGCCGCCGGATTATACCGGCTCCGCGCGGCCGCCGCGCCGGTTATTCGGGCGCGCCGGCGCACGCCGCGGCGCCAAACGCCCTTGAACTTGTCCGGGAGCATCCCTATCCTCGTGACGCCATCGGACGAGGCGCGCAGGACGCGGTCGAACACATGAGACGCGGCATACTGGCCACCCGAGAAGAGCTGGAGTCCCTTCGTGAGAAGCTCGCGCGCAGCCCGTTCGACGCGATCTACGCCCGGCTCCAGAGGCGCTGCGGGCTGATCCTCGAGGCCGCGCCCGTCACCGAGCAGCAGTGGCGAGCGCTGTGGCAGGGCGGCGGGTGGAGCACCGCCCAGCGGGCCGCTCGCATCGCACAGGGACGCATCTGGGACCTCCTCATCGCCCACCACGTGGACCCGAACCGCGCCTTCCGCGACCGCGCCATCGAGGAGCTGAGGGACCTCGTCCGGTGGCGCCAGTGGGTGGACCCGTGCCACAACCCGCTGCCGGCCGACCTGTGCACCGCCGAGGCCGCCGCCACCACCGCCGTCGCCCTCGACTGGCTCTGGGAGGACCTCGCCGAGGCCGACCGGCTCCGCGCCCTCCAGGCCATCCGCCACAAGGTCTTCGAGCCCTACCGCCGGGCCGTCGCGGACCGGGCGTGGTGGTACACGTGCTACAACAACTGGAACGCGGTGGTGAACAGCGGGTGCGGCCTGGCGGGCCTGGCGCTGGGGGACGATGAGCCGGCGGCGCAGGAGGTGCTGCGCCTGTCGCGCGCGGGGCTGAAGCACTTCTTCGCGGCGCTGGGGCGCGAGGGCGGCTGGGACGAGGGGCTGGGCTACTGGGGCTACGCGATGCGCTACCTGCTGCTGTTCGGGGAGGCGCAGGCGCGGCTGGTGGACGACCAGCGGGTGTTCCACACGCGGGGGATGGACACCACGGGGCTGTTCGGCGTGTACTTCACGCCCAACGGGCAGGCGGCGAGCTTCGGGGACCACCCCGTCATGCCGCTGTACGGGGCGCTGTACCTGCTGGTGAAGCACTACGGCCTGCGAGAGCTGACGTGGTGGCTGGACACCTATGCCTTCCACGGCGACGTGAGCACCACCGACGTCTCGGCGGCGGGGCTGGCGCTGCTGTTCCGCCCCCTGGACGCCGAGGCGGCGCCGGCGGGCGACCTCGCCACCGTGAAGGTCTTCCACGAGATCGGCTGGGCGGCGATCGCCGACCGCTGGCCCCGCCCGAAGCTCTACGTCGCCGCCAAGACCGGCGACCTCGCGGCCAACCACGCCCAGCACGACATGAACGCCATCCAGCTCCAGGCCGACGGGGAGATGCTGCTGACCGACCTGGGCAACCCCCCGCTCAGCCGTGAGTACCTCGGCGAAACGCGGAGCGAGTTCTACGAGGTGCAGGCGCGGGCGCACAACACGCTCGTGGTGGCCGAGCGGGACCACCGCCTGGACGCGCAGGGCACGATCGTCGAGGCCCAGGACGACCGGCGGTTCCGCTGGGTGGCCTGCGACGCCGCCGGCGCCTGCGGCGAGAACGTCACGTTCATCCGCCACGTCATCATGCTGCTCAACCCGCGCGCGCAGGAGGGGCGCATGGTCGTCGTCCTCGACGAGGTCACCAACAGCGTCCCCGAGACGGTCGAGCTGTTCTGGCACACCGCCGGAAAGATCCAGTTCGACCCGCGCCGCCGCTGCGGCACCATCGAGGGCCACCGCGCCGTCCTGCACGTGGCGCTCGCCGCGACGGTGCCCATGAAGGCTGCCGCCAGGACCTACAAGTACCGCCCCGGCATGGAGGACCGCCTCCTGCGGGTCTCCGCCGGCGTGGTCGGCACGGCGCTGTTCGTCAGCGCCTTCTCGCGCGAGCCGATCCGCGAGAAGATTGAGCTGAAGCCGTCGTCGACGGGCCTGCGTCTGGCCGTCGGCGGCGCCCGGCTGTCGTTCAGGGCGCTGAGGCGCAACCTTCAACTGGAGAAGGTCACCGGCAGCTAGCGCAGAGCGGACGGTGGAGAGGGAACAGGGGCAACAGCGGGCGCCGGCGCGGGGGCGTGCGCAGCCGACTCCCCCTCGCAAGCCAGCGAGAACTGAACGGTCTGCGCCCTTGTCGCCCGGGGCGATCCGGTGTATATTGCTGGCGGAACGGCCGGCCCGGGACGATCCCAATGACGACGTTAACGGCGGCAACAAGTCCGCTCTCGAGCAACGTGCTGGTGCTCAACAAGCACTACGCGGCGGTGCGCGTCATCAGCGCCAAGCGGGCGTTCTGCCTGCTGTTCAAGCGGATCGCGGAAATCGTCGCCGTGGACGACCGCTCGTGGCAGTCGTATGACTTCGAGTCGTGGCGCGACCTCAGCAAGTACCGGGCGAAGTACGAGCGCGAGCACCACGAGTGGATCCGCTGCGTGCGGTTCGAGCTGGCGGTGCCGCGGATCGTCCGTCTGCTGGGGTACGACCGCCTGCCGCGGCGCGAGGTGAAGTTCACCCGCCGCAACATCTACGCGCGCGACCGCAGCCGCTGCCAGTACTGCGGGCGGAAGTTCCCCACCAGCGAGCTGAGCCTCGACCACGTCGTGCCGCGCAGCCGCGGCGGCATCACCGACTGGGGCAACATCGTCTGCTGCTGCGTGACGTGCAACGTGCGGAAGGGCGGGCGCACGCCGCGCGAGGCGCACATGAGGCTCATCGTCGAGCCCCGGAAGCCGAAGCGCTCCCCCGTGGTCACCATCCGCCTCACCAGCGAGAAGTACGCCTCCTGGAAGCAGTTCCTCGACGCGGCGTACTGGAACGTGGAGCTGCGCGATTAGCGCGGCCGGCTCCCGGCTCGGGGGCGCGCCGCCCGGCTCACTTGATCCGCACGCCGACCTCGCCCGCGACGGTGCGGATGTGCGCGGCGGCCAGGGCGTACTCCTCCTCGCTCCGCAGGTGCTCCAGCATCAGCGGCGTGTCGGCCCCGAGGGCCTCCAGCTCCCGCAGGTAGACGCCCCAGTCCAGCCCGCCGGTGCCGGGGCGCACCTCGTCCAGGTGCACCGTCAGCCGGCTGTCCAGGCGGATGTCCTTCGCGTGGCAGCTCCGGATGAACGGCCCCAGCAGCACGAAGCACTCCCGAAGCACCGCGGCGTTCCGGAAATACTTCCGCGGCGAGCTGATGATGTTCACGGGGTCGAGGTGGGCGGCGAACCGGTCGCGATTGACGGCCTCGATCAGCCGGCGGTACGACTCGGCCGAGTCGGGGTACATCCAGGGCATCGTCTCGAGGGTGTAGCAGGTCCGCGTGGGCGCCACGGCGTCGATGATCACGCGGACGCTCCGGACG
Source organism: uncultured Planctomycetaceae bacterium (assembly GCA_964564965.1). GTDB lineage: Bacteria > Planctomycetota > Phycisphaerae > SM23-33 > SM23-33 > CAZMDT01. The sequence continues at coordinate 7,119 of CAZMDT010000120.1, forward strand.
ATGCGGTCGAACGCCGCGTCCGTCAGGTCGTCCGCGTGCGGGCCGTGCCAGATGGTGCCGCCATCGCCTTCGCGCGTCGAGCCGGCGATGTTCACGCAACAGCGGGCGCCGATCCTGTCGGCCAGCGCCAGTTGCCGGCGGCATTTCTCCAGCGCCGCCTCGCGCTTGTGGCTGTCCGGCGACAGCGGATTCGACCAGGCACCGACCTCGGCAATGACGATGTCAGCGTCGGCGGCCGCGGCCGCGTAGGATTCGACTTCCTCCTCGCCGGCGTCGGCCGATACCGGGCAGTACGCCGCGCCGTAGCCGAGGCCGCGAACCGCCGAGGCCCATTCGCCGGGAGTCGCGTACGCATTGGGGACGGGACCGCCGAGTCGCATCGCGCCGCTCCTTTGCTGGCCAGAGGGTGGGACACGTGGTAAGGTAGGATTGGCTATGAGCTTGTCAAGATGCAACGGCGGCCGGTCGCGGGCCTGGGCGTTGGGCGCCTCATTGGCCATGAGCTTCCTTGCGGTCATCGGCGAGGCGGCCCGGGCCGCTGAGCCGGCGCCCGCACCTCCGCCGGTGGCGGCGACCATGACGGCCGGCCTCGCCGCGAAATACCCGGGCGACCGGGGCATCGGTCGCGACCCGGCCGTTGTCCTCCACGAGGACTTCGAGGCCGCCGCCAACGGCTTCGACCCCGAGCGCTGGACGAGCATCTCCAACAAGGCCGGGGCGCTGCGGGTCGTTTCCGAGCCCGCCAACGTCCACGGCGGCCGCCACGCCCTTCAGATCACCGCCACCCTCGGGCGCAACACCGGCGGGCACCTGTTCACGCGTTTCGCCAAAGGCTACGACACGCTGCACGGGCGGTTCTGCGTCAAGTTCGCCGAGGACATCGACTACATCCATCACTTCGTGCACATGGCGGCGGAGCTGCCGGCGTACCGCTGGCCGACGGGCGGGGCGGGCACGCGGCCGGACGGCGGCAAGAAGTTCACCGTCGCCATCGAGCCGTGGGGCCAGTGGGGCAAGTACCCACCGCCCGGCGGGTGGCACTTCTACTGCTACTGGTGGCAGATGCCCCGCAGCGGCGACGGCAAATACTGGGGCGCCGACCCGGGGCGCCCGAAGCAGGCCTACGCCGTCCCGCAGCGGGGCCGATGGTACTGCGTGGAACTCATGTGCAAGGTCAACACGCCCGGCAGGGGCGACGGCGAGATCGCCCTCTGGATCGACGGCCGGAAGCTCGCGCACCACAAGGACGTCAACTGGCGCTCCTCGGGCGAGCTCAAGCTCAACGCGTTCTGGCTCATGCTGTACGTGACGGAGCAGTCCGCGAAGACCCGCAAGGTGAACACGGCGTGGTTCGACGACGTGGTGGTGGCGAGGGAGTACGTCGGCCCGCCGGCGCCGCTTCCGCCCGAGGCGAAGCGAGCCGCGCCCTGAAAGACACGTGAGGCCGCGCGAGGCATTCATCACGGCGCTGGAAGGCGGCCGGCCGGCCGGGCGCGTGCCGCACTTCG
>CAZMDT010000121.1:0-8521 GCA_964564965.1 uncultured Planctomycetaceae bacterium
CTCCAGCTCATGCGGGCCCGTCTGGGAGGGCATCTGCCTGGCCGCGATGGACCAGTACCGCCTGCTGTGGGACTCCGAGCACGGCCGGGGCCTGCCGCTGATCATCAACTTTGTGGACAACTTCTACGGCATGGGCGGTCAGCCGGGTGGCGAGACGATGGGGTTCGGGATGCTCGCGCGGCTGGGCGCCGGCGTGAACCGGGACCAGATGCACGCCGAGCGGGTGGACGGGTATAGCCCGCTGGCCGTGGCCGACGCGATCCTCCGCAAGCGCGACGTGATCGAGCGCGGCGAGGGCCCCGTCCTGCTCGACACCATCACCTATCGTTACAGCGGCCACTCGCCCTCCGACGCCAGCGCCTACCGCGAGAAGTCCGAGGTCGAGGCGTGGCAGGCGCACGATCCGCTCATCCATTACGCCACGGCGCTCGTCTCGGCCGGGGCCTGTACGCAGACCGACATCGACGCCATCAACCAGCGGGCGGAGGCGGTCGTTCTGAAGGCCTTGCGGAAGGCGAGCGACATCGGCATCTCGCCGCGCGCGGACCTCAAGCGAAGCCGCTGCCTGCTCGAGCAGGTGATGTACTCGAACCGGCAGGTCGAGTCGATGGACACCGAGCGGGAGCCGGAGGTGCTGATCCCGAAAGAAGAGAACCCGCGGGTCAAGTCGCTGGCCGGCCGCAGCCGCTCAGGCCTCGACCCGGATGGCCGGCCACTGCCGAAGAGCCGATGCATCGGCATCCGCGACGCCCTGTTCGAGGCCGTCCTCGACCGCTTCTACCAAGACCCGACGCTGGTGGCCTATGGGGAGGAGAACCGTGACTGGGGCGGCGCGTTCGCCGTGTACCGCGGGCTGACCGAGGCGCTGCCGTACCATCGCCTGTTCAACACGCCCATCGTTGAGGGTGCCATCGTCGGCTCCGCCGTCGGCTACGCTCTCGAAGGCGGCCGGGCGCTGGTGGAACTGATGTACTGCGACTTCCTCGGCCGGGCCGGCGACGAGGTGTTCAACCAGCTCGCCAAGTGGCAGTCGATGAGCGGCGGGCTGCTCAGGATGCCGGTCACGCTGCGGGTGTCCGTCGGCAGCAAATACGGCGCCCAGCACAGCCAGGACTGGACCAGCCTCTGCACCCACATACCGGGGCTGAAGGTGGCCTTCCCGGCCACGCCCTACGATGCGAAGGGGCTGATGTACTCCGCCCTGACGGGCACCGACCCGGTGGTGTTCTTCGAGAGCCAGCGCATCTACGACCAGCCGGAGCTGTTCGTGGCGGGCGGTGTGCCGGAGGGGCCTTACGAGGTACCGTTCGGCGAGCCGGCCCTGCGCCGCGGGGGCACCGACCTGACGATCTTCACGGTGGGCGCGACACTGTACCGTGCCATCGAGGCCGCCGACGAGTTGGAGAAGACCTACGGCGTGTCGTGCGAGCTGATCGACGCCCGCAGCATCGTGCCGTTCAACTACGACAAGGTGATCGAGTCGGTGGGGAAGACGCGGAAGATCCTGTTGGCCAGCGACGCCTGCGAGCGCGGGAGTTGGCTCCAGACGGCCGCCGCCAAGATCACCCAGTTCGCCTTCGACGAACTGGATGCGCCGCCGGTGGTGGTCGGGTCGCGGAACTGGATCACGCCGGCCGACGAGGTCGAAGACGCGTTCTTTCCGTATCCCTCGGACATCCTCGACGCCGTGCATGAGCACATCATCCCGCTGAAGGGCTACACGGTGCAGCGCGACTGCTCCATCGACGACCTGATGCGCCGTAGCCGCGAAGGCGTCTAAGGCGTCCCCGACGGCGGCGTGGCGACGAGGCCGGCGACATGGACCTGAGCAACAAAGTCGCAATCGTCACCGGTGCCGGGCGCGGTATCGGCCGGTCGATTGCGCTCGCGCTCGGCCGGCGCGGTGCCCACGTGCTGCTGGCGGCGCGAACGGTCGATCAGCTCGAGGGTGTTGCCGCGGAGATTGCCGCCGCCGGGGGGACGGCGACGCCGGTACCGACGGACATCGCGGACGAGGCAAGCATCCGGCGGCTGTTCGCGGCGGCCCGCGAACTTGGCCGGCTGGATGTCCTCGTCAACAACGCGGGCGTCGGCCGGTTCGGTCTCGTCCGGGAGTTCCCCACCGGCGATCTCGACCACGTGCTGTCGGTGAACCTGCGCGGGACGTTCCTCTGCTGCCGCGAGGCGATGCGGATCATGGTGCCGCGCGCCTCCGGCTTCATCATCAACATCTCGAGCGTCGTGGGCTTCAAGGGCTACCCGGGGCAGGCGGCCTACACGGCGAGCAAGCACGGCGTGGTGGGGCTGACGAAATCGCTGGCCGTGGAGGCGCAGGAGCATGGCATCCGCGTCAGCGTGATCCTGCCCGGCGGCGTGGATACCGCCCTGGTCGGCGGCGCCCGGCCGGACCTGGACCGAAGCGACCTCATGCAGCCGGAGGACGTGGCGGAGGGGGTGCTGTTCCTGCTGTCGCTGTCCGAGCGGGCGCACGTGGACGAGATACACATCCGGCGGCGAACCGGGACACCGTTCTGACCGCCGCAGGCGCCGCCGCCGCAAACACGGGCCGGCTCACCAGCCCGGGCCGAACGTGTCAATCTCGCCGTCCGGCCAGGGGTAGCTGGACGGGTAGATCATGGCGTGCTTTCCCCAGAACGGGCAGACCATCGGGTCGTTGGCAAGCGAGTTGACGAGCCGGTTGCTCACCTGGCGGGCGCCGATCTTCTCGTAGAACCGCGGCACGTCGGTCTGGTACAAGGCGCAGGGGAAGGCCCCGTCGTCGATGAGGTCGAAGGCCGCCCGCACAACCGCACTGCCGAAGCCGCGTCCGCGCCACTCCGGGTCGCACAGGACGCCAGCGAGTGCCGCGACGGTCATTGGCCCCTCGGCGGTGCCGATCTGTCGGGGCATGATGTGGGCCTTGGCGACGATCCGCCCGTGGCGGCGCACGAGGAAGACGCGGCTGCGCTGATCTGGAGGGAAGTGGACCCGCGGGGGCCTCGCAGACGCGTATCGCGGGAGGTGGCTTTGTCGCGTGTGCGGTGGCCAGACCAGGTCGCTCAGCTCCTCGCAGCGCGTGCGGTCCTCGGCCGACATCTCGTCGGGGTTGCCGCATTCTACTCGTACCGTGCTCAGCGCGGCGCCTCCGCTTCGTCGGCGCTTGCCAAGGGCGCAACTTGCGCCCGCGAGGCGAGCTCCTCGGCCAGACCTGTGTCCCAGTCCGCCGCCACGGGGCTGCAAGCGGCGGCCGCTGCGGCGGCGACCGCCAGGCGAAGGGCCTCGGACGGCTGCCGGCCGGACGAGTGTGCCGACAGGAAAGCCCCGAGCAGCACGTCGCCGCAGCCGACGGTGTTCCGCACCTCGTCCGGGGCAACAGTAACCCGGGCGACTGTGGCGGCGTCACCGGCGAAGAGGACGGCGCCTTCGGCGCCTCGGCTGAGCAACACGTTCTCGACGAGCCGGGTCAACCCTCGGGCGGCGGCCGCCTGTTCCGCAAGCGATTTCAGCTCGTGACCGGCGAGCCGCGACAGCTCCGTCACGTTCGGCTTGACCATCCACAGCGCCTGCTTGGCGGCCGCGGAAAGGGCCGGGCCGCTTGTGTCGACCGCCACGCGGGTGCCCGCATTCCGGCAGACGCCGATCAGCTCAACCAGGGCTTCCGGCGCCAGTCCGGGCGGGAGGGACCCGCTGAAGACCACGATGCACTGCTTCCGAGTGAGGCACGCCAGCCTGCCGGCAAGCTCGCCGACGGCCTCGGCGGGAGGATCGAGCCCCCGGTCTCGCAAATGAGTCTCGCGCGCGACTTCGGTTTCGGCGATGGTGAGATTCTCGCGCGTACGGCCGGGCAGCGTGATGAATCTGTCCGCCACGCTGCCTGAGGCGAACAGGGCTTCGAACTCGTGCCGGTTGCCGTCGCCGAGAAAGCCTGTGGCGATGCTCGGCACGCCCAACCTTGCCAGCACGCGCGAGACGTTCACGCCCTTGCCTCCGGGCGTGCGGGATACCTCGCGGACAGCCGGGTGTTCGCCCGGCACCAGCCGGCGAAGCTGCATCACCCGGTCAACCGCCGGGTTGAGCGTCACGGTGATGATCCGTGACGCGAGCGTCACTTGGCGACGGGCGCCCACGACGCCGGTACATACGCGCCGCCGGGCGCCGGGGCCCCGGCCGCGATGAACTCCTCGAGGAGCTCGCGGGCCTTCGTGTCGGTGTATTGGATCGGCGGGTGCTTCATGGTAAAGGCGCTGATGGCCTCGAGCGGGCCCGCCAGGCGGCGGTCGCGCGCCAGCTTGCAGCAGCGGATGGCGTCGATCGTCTCGCCGGCGGAGTTGGGGGAGTCCTCTACGCTGAGGCGGGCCTCAATGTGCAGCGGAACGCCGCCAAAGCCGCGCGCCTCGATCCGCAAGAAGCAAACCTTGTTGTCATTCTGCCAGGGCACGTAGTCGGCCGGGCCGATGTGCACCTGCTCCGGAGGCAGCGGCACGTCGAGCTGGCTCTGCACAGCCTCCGTCTTGGAGATCTTCTTGGCCCCGAGGCGTGAGCGGTCCACCATGTTCAGGAAGTCGGTGTTGCCCCCCGTGTTGAGCTGATAGGTGGCATCGATCTTGGCGCCACGGTCGTGCATCATGCGGGCGAGCACGCGGTGTGTGATCGTCGCCCCGACCTGTGCCTTGACGTCGTCCCCGACGCAGGGAATGCCCGCCTGGCGGAAGCGGTCCGCCCAACGGGGCTCGGAGACGATGAACACCGGGATGCAGTTGATCAGGCTCACCCCGGTGGCAAGGCAGCACTCGGCGTAGAATTCCGTCGCCTTCTGCGAGCCGACGGGCAGGTAGTTCATGAGGACCTCGGCCCCGGTTTCAGTCAGGAGCCGTTGGATGTCCCGCTGCGACGCCTGCGGCTGATCGGCGACGACGAACGTCCGGTCGTCGGGGTAGTTGGCCATGTGCGGCGCCACGCCGTCGAGCACGCTGCCCATGCGCACGGTGACGTCCGTGTAGCTGAACCGGCGATGGAACACCTTGGTGCAGTTCGGTTTGGCGAAGACGGCCTCGTGAAGGGGCCGACCGACCTTGCGCTTGTCGATGTCGATGGCCGCCACGACTCGGATGTCGCTGGGCGCGTACCCGCCGAGGATCGGGTGAGCCAGGCCGACCATCTCCTTGCCGCAGACGGTCTCGTCCTGGTAGTAGTGGATTCCCTGGATGAGGGATGAGGCGCAGTTGCCGATGCCAACGATCGCGACGCGGACCTCGCCCATGTGCCGTGTCCCTTTCAGATGAACCGCGCTGCGCCAGTCTCCCGACCCCTGAAGCTAACACCAACCGCCGGGGGCTACAAGCGCTTTCTCCTCCGCGCGCCCCGGGCGCGTCGCCCGCGCCCGGGCGAAGGTGGCACGGCCGGGGCCTTGACGGCCGTTCAGGATGCTGCTAGTATTCCGCCCAGGAACCGGACTTCTGCCGCAGACACGAATGCCTTATGAGTGGCTTCTGCCTGCTTTCTGAACCCGACGGCTACCTCGCGCAGGACCAGGACCTCATCCGGGACGAGGCTGGCCGCGCCTATTGGCTTGACCTCTACGGCAGGCAATTCGAGCAAACGCTGGCGCACGCGGGGGAGCAGCATGGGCGGCCGGCGGGCAAGCGCATCGAGGCGGCCCGGGAGCAGCTCAACTCGACCATCGAGCGTCTGCGCACGCAGCCTGCGTCGTTGCCGGGCGGGAAGCTGAACGGCCTCGCCCTGTGCAGAATGCGCGAGGACATCCTGCGACAGCACGGTCTGGGTGATCCCTACAGGCTGGTGAAGCAGCGAGCAAACGCCCAAGCCGCCGCGCTCTACCCCGGCATGGTGCGCAAGCTGCATCTGATGGAGGCCGAGCCCAAATGGCTCCGCCTCGTCCAGTGCGTGTTCGCGGGCAATCTGTTCGACCTCGGCGGCGACGCCCTGCCGCAGATCGCGCAGGACGACTTCGCCGCGGCGATGCAGCGGGTCGGGCCCCGGCCCTGGCTGATCGACGACTTCGACGCGCTCCTCGACGGCCTGCTGTCCGGCCCGCCCATGCCCTGGACGAAGGCGGTGTTCTTCGTCGACAACGCCGGCAGTGACTTCATCCTTGGCGTCATGCCGATGGTACGCGAGCTGGCGATGGCCGGCACGCTGGTCGTGGTGGCGGCGAACGAGCAGCCGAGCCTGAACGACATCACGGCCGACGAGGCGATCGAGGCGATCGAGCATCTGGCGACGGAGGACCGGGACTTGGCGGCGCTCATTGGGGGGGGCATGCTCGAGGTGGTCTCGACGGGCAGCGACATTCCGCTGATCGACCTGTCGGAGGTATCGGGAGAGCTGAACGAAGCGGCGGCGGACGCGGACCTCGTGGTCATAGAGGGGATGGGGCGGTGCATCGAGAGCAACTTCGGCGCCGCCTTCAGGACGGATGCCCTCCGGCTGGCGCTCCTGAAGGACCCCCGCGTCGCGGCCGGGATCGGCGGGGAAGTCGGCGACTGCGTCTGCAAGTTCACGGCGGCGCCGTCCTAGATGCCCCGGCGAGCGCCCGTATGAAGTACCGCCTCCTGGCTCTGGACGTGGACGGTACCGTCGCCGGTGCCGACAACGCCGTTTCCCCGGACACCGCCCGGGCTGTCGCTGAAGCCGCCCGCGCCGGGCTACGCGTTTGCCTGGCGACGGGGCGCAGCTATGTCGAGACCATGCCCATCTGGCGCCAACTCCACCTGGAGCCGCCGTTGGAGCCCTTGGTGCTCGTCGGCGGGGCGCTCGTCTCCGAGCCCGACACTGCCCGAACGCTCTACCAGCGGACCATGCCCCGGAACTTGGCCTGCGAGTTTGCCGACGCCCTCGGCGAGGCGGGCCTGTCGGCCATGGCGTTCGTCGACGCCTGGCGCCACGGCGTGGACTACTTCCTCGCGGAGACCGGCGACGTGCACGCGGCGCTGGACGGCTGGTTTCGGAAGATGGACGTGAAGGTCCATCGCTGCCGGCGCCTCTGGGACGCCGCCGACATGCCCGACCCCCTCCGGGTGTCGGCGATCGTGGGGGCCTCGGCGGCGGAGCCGCTGACGGGGCGGCTGCGGGAACGCTTCGGTGAGCGGCTAAACCTTCACGCGATCCTCGCGCCGAACTACGGCGTGACGGTCGTCGAAGCGTTCGCGTGCGGCACGGACAAGCTGGCGGCAGTGCGGTACATCGGGCAGTCCTGCGGGATCGTCCCCTCGGCCATCTGCGCCGTCGGCGATGACATCAACGATCTCCCGATGCTGCGCGGCGCGGGGCTCGGGGCTGCCATGCCCGGCGCGAAGCCCGCCTTGCGGGATGCCGCCGACGTCATCATCGACGATTCGCTGGCCGCGTTCATCCGCCGGCTCTGTGCCGGCGAGTTCGGCTAAGCGGCGGCGCCCGGGGCCTTGCTGCCTCGCCGGGGGAGCCTATACTGGCGCGCTAGGAAGTGACGTTCCGACGGAACCTTCGCGACAAGGAAGCGGACATGGCGAAGCAGAAGATCCGGCCTACAGAGCACTACGATGCGGTGGTGGACATCCTGACGTCCCGCGGTCTGCTGCTGGGCAGCTACGACGCCGCAGGCAAGCCGAACATCATGACGATCGGCTGGGGGGCCCTTGGATCGATCTGGGGCATCCCGATGTGGACCGTGCTCGTTCGTCCCAGCCGGTACACGTACACGTGCATCGAGCACAGCGGCTGCTTCACCGTGAACGTCCCGCCGGAGAGCCTGTCGATGGCGTGCGCGATCGCGGGCTCGCGCAGCGGGCGTGACATGGACAAGTTCGCCGAGTGCGGCTTGACCGCCGAGAAGAGCCCCCACGTGCTGGCGCCGGTCGTCGCGGAGTGCCCGATCAGCTACGCCTGCCACGTCGTGCACAGCAACGACGTGCTTCCGGCGAAGCTGGCCGACGAGATCCTCTCCGGCGCCTACGTCGACGGCGACTTCCACCGGATCTACTTCGGGAAGATCCTCGGCGCACAGGCCGAGCCCAACGCCGCCGACCTGCTCAAGGCCTGAGCCGACGGGGGATCCCCGCTGTCATTGCGCCTTCCGGATGACCCAGTCGCCCTCGCGGTACCGTAGCGTGGGCAACTCCGGCGCGTTGCCGGTGATCTCCTGAAGGGCCCATGCGGCGGCCCGGATGAGCGGCTCGGCGCGGCCGACGTGGAGGCGCTCATCGCCGAGCAGGTCCTCCAGCGCGCGGCGGCTCTCCTGCGAGTCCACCTTGAGTTCCCCGAGCGCGATGACGGCGGCGAAACGTGCCTGCCACTCCTGGTCCCGGTCGCCGGCGATACGGACGAGGGTGTCCTCCGCCGTCCCGCGCGTGTCGGGGCCTATGAGGGCAGGCAGGACTTCGGCGGCCGTCTTCGCCACCCGGCTCAGACGATATGTCGACAGGGCCAGCAGCGATGTGGATCGGATGTCATCGACGGCCTCGTGTGCCTTGAGTGCGCCCAGGGCATCCACCAGGGCCGCCGTGACCTCTTCGCTGAACGGCGG
>CAZMDT010000122.1:0-8448 GCA_964564965.1 uncultured Planctomycetaceae bacterium
AGACCTGCTTCGGCTCGATCGCCAGGCTGAGGTCGGCCACCGCCGTGACCTTCTCCCGCAGCCAGAAGTCGCGGAAGACCTTCGTGACGTTGACCGTTCGGACGACCGTGCTGTCCTGGTCAGGCATGGGGGCCTCCGTCAGCGCTGCGAGCTCCCTCTGAGCCGCTCCTCCTCGGTGAGGCGGGCGCCCTCAAGCTGGATGGCGCGGCGGATGGCGGGGTCGGCGCTGATCCGCAGCACGATGCGGCGCTGCCCCGGCGGGAGGAAGTACTTCTCCACCAGCGGCGAGGCGAGGATCTCCTCCCGGATCTCCGCCCACTGCCGCTCGAACTGGAAGGCCATCGCCACTGGCGTGTCGCAATACGGCAGGAGCTTCCGGAACTGCTTGTTCCATCCCTCAACGCGCTGACCCGTGATCGTCGCGTAGCCTGCCGCCTCGCTGATCACCCGGCTCGCCTCGCCTTCCACCAGGTTGCTTGTGAGCACCTTGTCGATCTGTGCGAGCAGGGCCTCCGCCTTCTGCTCCAGGGCCGGTCGGTCCACCTCGGTGCCGTCCTCCAGCCGGCCCCGCTCGATGTCCTCCCGCACACTGGCGTACTGGCCGATCAGGTTCTCGCCGAGCTCGTCGAGCTCGGCCTGGAGCCGGCCCGCGGCCTCTTCGTCGCCGGCGGCCCGGGCGGCCTGCAATTCGGCGAGCTTGTGTTCCCGCTGACGCGCCGATCGCGCGAAACCGTCGCGGACCTGATCGAGGGTGCCGACGAGCACGCGGGCGGCGGCGGTTCCGGCCGCCGTGCGAAGAATGCCTTGCGCCTCGCCCTTCGCCTTACTGATCTGCTCCTCCTTGGTCTGGCTGGCTCGGGCGACGGCGTCAAACTCCGGGCGTGCCCGCAGCGGCCAGGTCGCGTCGCCGCCCCCGACCGTGATGCTCAGAATCGTTACGCCGGCATCGAGGGCGTCGAGTCGGCGCTGGGCGAGTTCGCGGACCCTCTCGGTGAACTCTCCGAGGCCGCCGCGGACGAGCCGGTCGGCCGTCGCCGTCGCCGCGGCACGGATGCTCGCGCCGCAGACCACTGAGCGGATCGTGAATTCGGGGTCCGCCAGGTTCGTGACGTACTGGGTGGGACGGCTCACGCGGTAGATGCAGGTGGGGCGGACGTGCAGCAGGTTGCGGTCGCCGGTGACGAGCGCCCCGTCCCAGATGGGGCGCAGGCCCTGGTTTCTCACGCGCCGCTTGTCCAGCGGCAAGGTCTTGTCCTCCGGCTTCTCGTCGAACCAGAACTCCTCGATGACGACGGTACGGTTCTTGGTGCTGACCGTGTCGACGCGCCCGATGGGGAACGGCCAGGTGTACACCAGCCCCTCCCCCTCCTCGCCGACGATCTCCCCGAAGACCCGCTTGATGCCGCGCTCGTACGGCTCGACCGACGCCACGCTCGAGAACACAAACAGCCCCGCCACGATGACCATGATCACCGTGAGCACGCGGAAGCTGACCCGCAGCGCGTCGGCCAATGACCGCGACGCCGCGTCCGTCGTTTCCGGCGCGCCGTCGTCGTCATCGGGGGCGTGATGGTGCGTGTGCATGTGCATCGCGTTCACCTGTGCGTGGAGGTTTCGTGTTCGGTCAAGGCTGCGGCGTCGGCGCCGGGGCCGGGGCGGCCGAGGCGCTGCTCTGCCGGATCGCCTCCTCGCCGGGGCCCTTGCGGAACCAGCCGATCTGGTACAGCCGAGAGCCGTCCAGGACCATCACGGTGCCCTTCTTCAGCGTGGCCCGGAGCGTCTCGAGCTGCCGGAGGAACACCGCCAGGGCCGGGTTCTGGCTGAAATCACGGAAGTACTTGGCCCGCGCGCGGTCGCCTTCGCTCTTGATCTGGAGCGCCCGGCGTTCCGCGAACGCCATGATCTGCTTCCGCGCCAGCTCGGCGAGCACGCGGATGGTCTGCGCCGTCGCCTCGCCTTCCTTCTCGAGCTTCTCGACCTCGCGCTTGCGCTCCGCCTTCATCGCGTCGATCACCTTCTGGGTGACGTTCTCGGGCAGGCCGAAGCTCTTGATGCCGACCATCACGATGTCCACCCCATTCCGCTCCGAGGCCTGCGCGACGACGGCGTCGCGGATCTCCCGCTCGATGTCCTCGAGCTTCATCTCCTTCGGATCGGTGTTGACGAGCTGGTCCATGCGATACTTGCTGATGACGTTCTGCTTGGCGTCGCGGAGGTACTGGCGGATCTGCTCCTGTCCGGCCTCGACGGTCTCCACCGACTTCTGGAACGCCAGGGGGTCGCGAATCCGCCACGCGCAGAACATCGTCACCAGCACGTTCTGCACGTCCTTCGTGTTCATCTGGTGGTACGTGTCCTCGAACACGAACGTCCGCGCGTCGTACCGGACGGTCCGCTCGACGGGCCACGGCCACTTCAACTTCAGCCCCGCGTCCGTCCGCCCGTCGTAGACGCGCGTCGTCCGCCCGAAGGTCTGCACCAGCACCTTCTCCTCCGTTCCGGCCGTGAACGCCACCGTGCCGGTCAGCAGCAGGGCCACCACCAGCACACCCAGAACAATCAGTCCTATGTGCCTTCTCATCGCCTGATGTCCTTCCTCATGCGTCGCGTGTTCCGCTCGACTATTCACGTTTGGCGGCCCCTTCGGCCGCGGCGCGAAGCTCGCCCATGCCCGTGTCCAGCTTCTCCAGGTTCATCCAGAACTCCACCCGGTCGGGATCGACCCCGAGCACGTACTTGACCATGGTCGGCAGGACGGCCTCCCATGCCTCCTGCTCGGCGTCCACCTCGTAGGCCTGGGGGTTGGCCTCATGGGCGCGGAGCCGCTGGTCGAACACCTCCGCCTCGGCCCGCTCATGAAGCTCGGTCTCCCAGCGCTTGGCGGTGGACTCGGCAACGATCTGCACGGGCTCCCCGCTCGCCTGGCGGAATTCGTCCTCCGCCGCCGCCGCCGCAACCGCCACGTTCGTGGCGAAATCGAACGCCGCCGGATCCTTCTCGATCTGGCGGAGGGTGGCAAGGTGTTGCTCGTAGGCGTGGCGCAGTTCCCGCCGGCTGTCGGCGCGTTCGCCCCGGCCCTGGCCAAGCAGCTCCTCGCGCCGGATCTCTTCCGTCAGCGTCCGGATGTTGTCTTCCGTCCTCGCGATGTTTTCGGCCAGCCTGGCGGCGAACTCCGCCGAGCCGCTCTGGCGGCTCTGGAGGCTCTCAAGCTGCTCCAGCCGGTAGATCGCCTGCGCCAGACGCAGCGCCTGCGTGGGGCTGCCGCCCACACGCGCCAACATCGCGTTGGCTGCCGCCTCCGCCTGGTAGCGGCGCTCCTCACGCTGGCGCTCCGCCCGCAGCACCTCCTCGAACTCCGGCGCGACCTCGGGCGGCGGGTGCGTCGACAGCAGCCCCACGTCCACGATCTTCACCCCGAGGTCCAGGCCCGACTCGCCCACCCGCTGCTGAATCCGCCTGCGGAGCTCATCGGCGGCGTCCTCACGTCCCCAGGCGAGGATCGCCTGCGGGCGCTTGCCGCCAGCGCCGGGGACGGCCTCGGTGAGCGACGCGCTGGCGCAGTAGCGGACCATCTCGCGATAGGCGGCACACTGGAGCAGCTTGTCGGCGTCGACGAACTGATAGCCGTACTTGTACGGGTCAATGACGATGTAGTAGACGGCGGCGACCAGCTTGATGACGTTGACCGGGGGTGGGGGGCGGTCCTCGGTGCCGGCGGCCTGGGCACGCTCCGCCCGCTCGCGCACCGACTCCGGCGGAATGGCCACGAGGAAGTCCAGCTCCACGCGTCGCCCATGCTCCTTGGTCCACAGGAACAGCTCCCGCCCCTTGACGGTCATCTGCTTGATCTCTTCCGCGCTGCGCTTCTCGCCGGCCCCGAGCAAGGCCTCCTTGACGCGCCCGACGCCGTCGCGGCCCTCCCCCACCGGGGCCACGTAGAACCGCCGGGCCGTCTCCACCGGCCAGGGCCACTTCAGGTGGATGCCCGCCCCGAGCGTGCCCCGCGCCTGGTCCAGCCGCCCCCAGCGCTTCACGACGTACTCCTCGCCGTCGTTGACGACGACCACCGCGCTCAGCAGCACCAGCACGGCCGCCCCGGCCAGCAGCAGCGGCACGAACGCCCGGTGGAGCAGGCGGTAGAACCAGGTCTTCGAGACCTCGAAGCCGAACTGGTAGTTGATGGCCTCGGCGATGGAATGTCCGAACCGGCCGGGCTCGGCCACGAGGTTGAGCAGGCGGGAGTCGAAGCTCGGGCGCTGCTCGTGCCCGGGAACACGCGGACGGTACAGGTCGAGCACGAAGTTCAGCAGCAGCTCCACCGCCAGCACGAGCTGGACGACCGGGACAACCCAGGCGAGGACGGTGTCCAGGCCGGCGTAGTCCTGGACCGCGGCGATCAGCGACACCGCCGCCACCACAACGACCAGCACGTTGACCAGCAGGTAGCTGCCGGGCGCCCGCAGCAGCCGCCACGCCTCCGCGCCGCTCGCCATGCCCACCGCGTACCGCCCGAACAGGAACGCCAGGAACCCCACCAGCGCCAGGAACATGATGCCCTGCCCGGCGTTGTCGATCGCCGGTGCCTTCCCGCCGAGCAGGTGGCGGATCATCAGCACGGCGATGGCGACGTGCAGGCCGGCCCACAGCACCGTGAAGGCCGGGACTACCCAGCGCTCCATCCACGCGCGGCGGGCGGCGGCGGGGCGGAGCTGCCCCTCCTCTTCCTCGAATACGCTCGCGCCCGCGCGGTGCCGGGCGGCGAGTTCGTCAAGCTCCAGCCGCTCGCGCTGTTCCAGCTGGCGGCAGTAGAACAGGACAGCCACCATCACCCAGACGACCAGCCCGGCCGCAAGGACCCAGGCGGCCGCCATCGCCGTCAGCGAGGCCGTGTAGAGCCACACCGCCAGCAGCACGGCGGCGAACACAAGCTGCAACGCCGCCCCGGCGAGTGACACGTTCTTGCCGCGTCTTGCGTTGTCCATCGCTAGCGCATGTCTCCCGGGCACCGCGACGGCTCTTGCCGGCCGCGCGCCTGTCTGCCTACAATTGCCGGCGACGGCGGCAACTTCGTCGCCGCAGGCGTCGTAGTATCCTCAGTGCCCCCGCCGGGCGGTTGCGAACCATGACCAAACTCTGGGCCATCTGCCGAAACACCTTCGTCCAAACGATCCGCCAGCCGATCTACAGCGTGCTGATCCTGGTGACGTTCGCGGTGCTGGTGCTCAGCCTGCCGCTGGCGGGCTGGACCATGGGCACCAGCTACCACGAGACCGATCAGAAGATGCTCATCAACCTCGGACTGGGGACGCTGCTGATCGGCGGGCTGTTCATCTCGGCCTTCAGCGCCTCCAGCGTGCTGGCCCGGGAGATCGACGACAAGACCGCCCTGACGGTCATCGCCAAGCCCGTGCCGCGGGCGCTGTTCGTGCTGGGCAAGTTCCTGGGCGTCGCCGCCGCCGTCGCCGTGGCGTTCTACCTCTGCTCGCTGGTCTACCTGATGACGGTCCGGCATCAGGTCATGCCGGCGGCCGGCGACCCGTACGACTGGCCGGTGATCGTCCTGGGCATCGGCACGTTCGGCCTGGTGCTGCTGGTGGCGCTGGCCGGCAACCTCATGTTCAACTGGACCTTCACCTCGGCGTGGGTCTGGTCGGCGCTGGTGCTGTTCACCCTCACCATGGGGCTGCTGACCATCGTCGGCAAGGGCTGGGCGATCATCCCGTTCGGCGAGGGCCTCAGCCCGCAGGTCGTCCTGGCACTGGTGCTGACGTTCATGGCGGTACTGATCTTCGTGGCGGTCGCGATCGCCGCCAGCACGCGCCTCAGCCAGGTCATGACGCTGCTGGTCTGCTTCGCCGTGTTCGTCCTGGGCTCGATGCATCCGTACCTGTTCGGCGGGTGGGAGGACGTCTCCGCAGCGCCGCGCGTGCTCGGCTGGCCGCTGCCGAACATGGTCTTCTTCATCCTCGTGCAGGGGGCGCTGCTGCGTGACGTGCCCGTGCCGGCCGCCTTCGCCTGGCTGGCCGCCGCCTACTGCGCGGTCTACGTCACGGCCGTCCTCGCCGTCGGGATGGCTCTGTTCCAGCGGCGAGCCCTGGAGGCGTCCACGTCTTCGGCAACGCTTCCCGGGGCGGTGGGGCTGCTGGCCTGGGCCGGCCGGGCGGGGGCCGTTGTGGCGGCGCTGGCCGCGGTGGTGCTCGCGACGCTGCCGCGGTTCCACAACCTGGCGGGCGCTGCCCTGGCCGCGGGGCTGCTCCTGGGCGGTGCCGCCGCGTGGGGACTCTTCGGGCGGTTCGGGCGCGGCAGGCCATGGAGCTATTGGGCCGTGCTGCTGCTGGCCGTGGGGGTGCTGGCCGCGTGCGTGGTGGGGCTGCAGGTGCCCGCCGCCGAAGCGATCCTGCTCGGACAGGGACCGGTGCTGGCCCTCGTGGAGGCGGCCATCGCCGCCGCCGTCATCATCGTGCTCGTGCTGCCGAAGACGCGCCGTCATTTCACTTCCGCCGCGCGGTGAGCCCCGTCGTGCCCGCCGGCCTTCATGCCGGAACCGCCTCCAGGCGGGCCGTGGCGTCCGGGAGGGCCTCGGCCGAGTCCTGCTCGTGAAGCTCCTCCCCGAGCCGGACCACGCGGGCGCTGTTGAAGACCACGAATGTCGCCCCAACCGTGTGCAGCACCGCGCCGACAACGGGCCCGACCAGCCCCAGCGCGGCCAGCACCTCGAAGGCGATGATGAACGCCACGCCGAAGATCAGGTTCTGATGGATGACGCCCACGGTCCGCTTGCTGAGGCGGATGAGGAAGGGCAGTCGGCGGAGATCGTTGTTCATCAGCGCGATGGTAGCGGAGTTGATGGCGACCTCGCTGCCGGCGGCTCCCATGGCGATGGACAGGTCGCCCGCGGCCAGGGCAGGGGCGTCGTTGACGCCATCGCCCACGACGGCCACGCGCCGCCCTTGCCGCTTCAGCGCGGCCACCAGTTCCAGCTTGTGCTCGGGAAGGACCTCCGCCTGCACCTCGGTGCAGCCCATCTCCTTGGCGACGCGCCGGGCGACGGACCAGCGGTCGCCGGTGACCATGACGATCTCGCGGATGCCCTCCGCCCGGAGCTGTTCCATCGCCTGGTGGGCCTCCTTGCGGGTTCGGTCCTCCAGGCCGATCCACCCGAGCAGTTGCCCGTCGCGGACCACGTAGAGGATGCTCAGCCCCTCCGGCGGGGTGTATTCCTCGCCGGCCATGCTCCCCAGGTTGACCTGCTGCTCCGCCAGCCACGCCTCACGCCCCACGAGCACCCGCTGCCCGTCCACGGTCGCGCGGACGCCCTTGCCGGCCACCTCCTCAAACTCCGTCGGGTTGCCGATCGGCACGCGTGCCCTCTCACCCACGGCGACGACGGCGCGCGCGACAGGATGCTTGGAGAGGTGTTCGGCCGAGGCGGCGGTGGCCAGCAGCTCCCCCCCATCGACTCCGGGCGCGGGCATCATCCGCGTGACCGACAGCTCGCCGGTCGTGAGCGTGCCCGTCTTGTCGAACATGAAGGCGGAGAGGTTGCGTGCCTGCTCGAGGTTGGAGACGTCCTTGACGAGGATGCCCAGCCGGGCGGCGCAGGACAGCGCTGCCACCATGGCCGTCGGAACGGCCAGCACCAGAGCGCACGGGCAGGCCACCACGAGCATCGTCACCGTCCGCGTCATATCCCGCGTGAAGAACAGAACCGTGCCGGCGATCATCAGAATGGCGGGCGTGTAGAAGCCGGCGTAGCGGTCGATCAGCCGCATGATGGGAATGCGCGTTCCCTCAGCCTGGAGGATCAGCTTGCGGACCTTGCCGAGGGTGGTGTCCTCGCCGGCGCGAGTCACGCGCACGTCGATGGCGCCCGCGATGTTGCTCGTCCCGGCGAACACCTCGTCACCGACGACCTTGTCCACCGGCAGCGACTCGCCCGTCACGTTGGCCTGGTTCACGGACGACTGGCCGGAAAGGATGTCACCGTCGGCGGGGATGTTGTCGCCCGGACGGACGCGGACCACGTCCCCCGGGCGAAGGTCCCGCGGATCGACCAACTCCTCCGCCCCGGCGCTGAGCCGGTGGGCCTTCTTCGGCGAGAGGCGCACCAGGCCCTCGATGCTCGCCCGCGCCCCCAGGGCCGTGCGCGTCTCGATCAGGTTCGCCAGCAGCAGGAAGAACGCCACGACGCCGGCAGCCTTATAGTCCATCGCCGCGATGGCGGCGATGACCGCCAGGGCCATCGACGCAAAGAGCCACCATTTCTTCGTTCCTGCTATCTCAACGAGCCGGGCGAGCCCGGTCTTTCTCTGCGGTGTGGTTTCTGTATGTGTATACATGCGACAACAGTCGTTTCACTCCTTCGTATGGTAAGGGAGTACGCCTTTGGCGGCTGATACCGCCACAGCACACTCCCCGTCATAAACCTATGCTGCTGATACACCGAAC
>CAZMDT010000123.1:0-8444 GCA_964564965.1 uncultured Planctomycetaceae bacterium
CTTCAACCGCACCGTCACCCTGCGCGACACTTGGGCGAAGATCGAGAAGGCCATCGCAACGGTTGACGCCACGGCCGGCAGCAGCGCGCCGGCCGCGGGGCCGCTTCGCCAGCAGGTCCTTGCCGAATGGACGGAGCGGGCCCTGGCGTATCTCCGCGTCGAGCCGGAGGATGTCATCGTTCGGCCGGCGCTCGTGCGGCTGCTGCTGCGGCAGGAGCGGCTCGGCGAGGCGCGCCGCGCGACGGACGACCTGGTGAGGCTGGCTCCCGGCCTGACGGAAGGGCTGTTCCTCAAGGGCGTCGTGATGCAGCGGAGCGGTGAGGCAGGGGGCACGGCGCTGCTTCGCGAGACCGCCGACAGGCCTGACGCCACGGCCGAGATGTGGCAGGCGTGCGGCGGGGCGCTGCTGGCCGCCGGCGACGCCGCCGAGGCCGCGCCCTACCTCAGGAAGGCCGTCGAGGCCTTCCGCAGTGCGGGGCTTGAGCCGACGAAGGCGGACGCCGAGCTGCTTCGGTTGCTCGGACAGGCGGAGCTCGAACTGGGGCGCCGAGAGGCGGCGGCGGCGCTGTTCGCCGAGGTGGCGGGAATCCTGCCGGACGACGTCGACGCGGCCCTCATGCAGGCCAAAGCGCTGCGACTGGCGGGAAAGCTCGGCGAGGCAGAGCGTCTGCTGACGGCCCAGATCGGACCCGAGACGCAGTTCCGCAAGCGGGCGCAGCAGTGCCTGCTCATGGCGGAGTTGGGCGAAGTCCGTCGCGGTCAGGAGCGTTGGCTGGAGGCGGCCACGTTGTTTGCAGATGCCGCCCGCGACCATCCGTCGCCGGGCGCGCAGCGGATGCTCTCGGCGCAATGCTTCTTCCACGCTGGCCAGTTGGCGCGCGCGATGGAGCAGATCGATGAGGCAGCCGAGCTGGCGCCGTCCGACGCCGAGGTGGCCGCCTGGAGAACGAAGATCGAGAACGCCCGCTTTGGCCCGCCGCTCGCCCCGGCCCTGCTTCAGCCGTAGAGCACGCACAGGACGGCGACGATCACGGCAAGGGCGATCACCGTCCCAAGGATCAGCATCGTGCGCCTGCTGCGGGCGCGGCCGGGGGCCCTGAACGCCGTGCGTCGCCTTTGGGGACCCCGGTCGGGGGCCCGGGCTGACGTCGGCTGCGCGGGGGGTTCAGAGCTTCCCTTCGCCTCTGGGCTCCGGTCATCGGCATTCAGATGCCCGGCGCCTTGGACAGGCAGGATGGTCGTGTCCCCGGCACGATCCGGCTCGGGCGAGGCAAGGTCGAACTCGTCCGGGGCGGCCCCTCGCATCGCCGGGGGTGGGGGGACATCGCCGTCGCCCGCTGGAATGGCCACGATGCCCTCACAGGATGGGCATCGTCCCTTCCTCCCTGCGCAGGTGCTCGGGACGCGGACAGCATGCCCACAGTGCGTGCATCGAAAGTGGATCATCGGTCACTTCGGTTGCGTACCGCGCCCGTTCCCCCCGGCCCGCCGGGACCCTCCGTGGCCGCCGACCCCGGCGCACCGGAGTCCACTGATCAGGCCAATCTACGCGGCGCAGCCCGACAGGACAAGGCAAATCCGCCTGTTGCCGGGCCGCCCGGGCAGCGTCGAGCCGCGGCCCCGTTCCCCTATGCCAGGCTGGCGCGCTCCGTCAGCCCCAGGTCTTTGCGCTTCTGGCGCCGCTGCTTGGCAGCGGCCTGCTCGTGCCCCGAGGCCCGGTACGCCGCCAGCGGGTCATCCGGCACGCCCAGTTCCCTCCGGACCGCCTGAAGCAGGCCGGTGACGTCGGTGGTGAACCCCTTGCGAAGTGTCTCCTCGGCCATCACCGTGTCCTCCCGCGCCTGGGCCGCCGACAACGCCTCCCGGTCCACGCACAGCGCCTTTGCGAACAGCCCCTGAACCGTGCAGACCGTTTGGATCATCGCCTGGACCTTCGGCTTGATATTGTGGCACTGGTCGACCATGTAGGCGATGTCCAGGTCCCTGCCCCGCTGCCATTCCCAGCCCGCGATCTCATTGAAGATGCGGAACACCTGGTACGGATCGATCGACGCCACCGTGAGGTCGTCGTCGGCGTACTTCCGGTCGTTCAGATGGAACCCGCCCAACATCCCTTCGTCGATCAGCCACGCTACGATCTGCTCGACGTTGCAGCCCGGCAGATGGTGGCCGGTATCGACGAGCACCTTTGCCCGCGGCCCGGCCGCCTTCGCCAGAATGTAGCTTGCGCCCCAGTCGAACACGTCGGTGAAGTACGTGGCCGGCTCGAACGGCTTGTACTCGATGAGCATGTCCATGGAGGCGGGCATCGCGGCGTGGGCCTTCCTGAGCGCGGCCGTCGCCCAGCGCTTCCGTTGCCGGATGTCGGCCTGCCCCGGATAGTTGGCGCCGTCGGCGAACCACAGCGACAGGCACGGGCTTGCGGCGGACTCGCCGATCTTGATGGAGTCGAGGACGTGGCTCAGGGCGCGGCGCCTGATCTTGGCGTCGCGGTTCGTGATGGAGCCGAACTTGTAGCACTGGTCCTCGAAGACGTTGGGGTTGACGGCCCCGATCGTCACCCCGTGCCGCCGGGCGAGACGGACGACGCCCGGGTCGAACCCGTCGGGGAAGTCCCACAGCACATGCACGGCGACCGTCGGGGTGACGCCGGTGAACTCGTGCACCACGCCCGCGTCGGTCAGCTTGTCTCCGAGGTCCACCGCCGCCGCGTCCTGGAAGAACTTGCCGAAGCGCGTCCCCGTGTTGGCGAAGCCCCAGGACGGCACCTCGACGTGGAATCGCTTGAGCCGCTTGACCCGCCACGCGGCGGGCTCGGACCTGCTGGCCGACAGCTTGCTTCGCCCGCTTCTGGGCATGGGCAGCTCCTTTGCCGTCACGGCGCTGAGCCTACGCCGGCCTCTTCATGCAGATCATCAAGGAGAACGCCGTAGCGCCGTGACCGTTCTCGACGCGGTAGAGGATATGGTTCAGTCCTTTGCGGAAGTGCACGAGCCGGTACTGCTCGTTCGCGCGCCAGGGCTTGAGGTGCCGCGCGCTGGTCCAGACTTGGAATCCGTTGATCCACAGCCGGGCGTTGTCGTCGCTTCCGACGGCGATCTCCAGGTCCATCGCCTCCTCGAACCACAACTCCGTGTAGGCGTAGTAGATGCCGTAAGGCTCGTCGTCCGCCGGCCGGACGACCACGTAGGGTGACTTCACGAACCGCCAGCGCAGGTCGCGCCCGTCCTTGCCCTCTGCACGCCGGACCTCGTCGAGGTCGACTTCGTGCTGCGGGTCGATGAACGGCGTGTCGATGTTGCGCCGTCCCGGGTTGGGGAACGGGCCGATCGTGTACCACGTGTCTACATACACCCAGTCGTCCGGAGGCTGGCGGTCGATGCTCGCCCCGATGCGCCGGGCCGCTGTCGCGCGCATGGTGTGCGGGCTTGTCTGGAAGGGCGCCGCGTGGCTTTGGCCCGGGGCCCCTTGGCGCCCGCTGCTGGCGCCGGTCGGTGCGCCGGCGAGTCCTTGCGCGACGGCTGTGGCGATTCCCTGTGCCGGCTTCGCGGCCTCTCCTTCGGCCGCTTGTGCCGCTGCCTTCATCGCCGCCGTCAGGTCCGTGTACCTCGCGCCGCTCTGTTCGCGCCCCATCTCGGTGACCTGGTTCGCCTGCTGAGCGGCGGCCTTGATCTCCGCCAGCGAGAGCGTCACGCCTTCGTCGGTCTTGGCGATGCCCGTGGTGCGTGCCTGGTCGGCGATGCGGCGAACGTTGTCGGCGATGGAGGCAATCTCGCGATTCGCCTTGGCGACCTCGTCGCGGTGGGCCTCGGCCCTGCTTCCCGTCCGCACTGGCTCTGTCAGCAAGGCCTCGTCGAGCTTCGGGCGGCTCGGCTTGGCGACCACCGAGTCCTTCAGTGCCTCGGAGTAGGGGACGCCCCGGGACATCGCCGCGTCGGTGGCGCGGATCTCCCGGTACGCTTCCGTAATCCGCGCTTCGGCACCCACTGCCTGCCGGTAAAGCTCCGCGAGGTCCTTGCCCTCGAGACCAGGCTGGTCAGCCCGGGCGGTGGCGGGTACGGGGCGTGCTTCCTCAGCGGCCCCCGTGGCCTCACCCTCGGCGGCTCGCCTGAGCGCAGCCGCCGCTGCAAGCTGCGCCTTCCGGGCGCTCGCCTGCTGAGCCGCCGCGCTTCGCTGTGCAGATTTCGACTCCTCGACGAGATCGGCGTGGGACTGCCTGTTCCGCTCGGCGCGTTGGGCGCCGTCTTCTGCGGCCCGCTTGGCCGCCTCCGCCTGCTTGCGGGCGGCCTCGGCAGCCGCCGAGGCCCGCGCCTGCTCCGCACGACGCCGCTCAAGATCGCCCTGCGCCTTCGCTGCGGCCTTGGCGGCCCCCTCGGCCCGGCGCTTGGCCAGGCCGGCCTGCCTGGCCGCGTCCTGGGCCGCCTTCTGGTCGGCGCGGGTGGCGGTCTTGGCCGCCTTCTCCAGGGCGGACTTGGCTTCCTTGGCGGCGGCCTCCGCAGCGGTCTCCGCGGCCTCCCTCGCTTCTTCGGCCTGCTTTGCCGCCGGTTCGGCGCCTGCGAGCGCTTCAGCCGCCTTTTGAGCTGCGCGATCAGCTTTCTGGGCCCTCTCTTCGGCATTGCCGGCGTTGTGCCGGTCTCGTGCAGCCTCGCCCGCCGAGCGCTCGGCATTCCGCTGCGCCTGCGCGACGCTCTCCCGCAGCGACCCGGCCCGGTCCTGAGTCCTCGATGCCTCCTCCTGGGCCGCGTTCGCCTGCTGCTGCTTCTCCATCGCGGCGCTGTAGTCCGGGCCGGCGAACTCGAGCGCCCGCACGGCCTCTTTCTGGGCGTCTCCCGCGTCGGCCTGGGCCTCCCAGACCTGCGTCTGGATGCGCACCACCTCCTTCGCGACCCGGTCGAGCTCGGCCTCCAGAGCGTCGCGAGCCCTGGCCTTCTGTTGGACGGCGGGATCCTCGACGGGACTCGTGGAAGCCGCCGCCGCCTGCTCGAACTCGGCCTGGGCTCTCCGGATCGCTTCCTCGGCCGTTTCGATCTTCGTCTCTCGCTGCTCCAGTGCCTCTACGGCTCGTGCCTGCTCCTCCATGGCGCGAGCCTGCGCCTCGAGCGCCTTCATCTGGGCCTGGTCGGCCTCCCGGGCCGCGTCGAGCGCCTTGTCGGCGGCGAACTCCTCCAGCAGCGCCATGCGCTCCTCGAGTTGCTGTCCAACATCCCGTTCCGTGCGGAGAATCTCCTCGACCGTCTCGCGCATCCTGTCGGCCTCCCGCTGACGGAGGCGCTCGACCATCTCCTCGATCCTATCTGCCCGGGCGGTGACGCGGAACTCGGTGGGATCGGGGCGCTCAAAGACGATGCGCCGCACAGGCGTCAGCAACAGAAGCAGCACCACGCAGACGTGCAGCGCGACCGAGCCGGCGAACCAGATGACCGAGCGCCCTGCCTCCTGCCGGCGCCGTGCCGCCCGTCTTGCCGGGGCCGGGTCAGTAATCCCGCGTCTCGTCCGGTCGGATGTGGAGCTTGATATCATTGATGCCCCGCATGTGGCAGAGCCCGATCATCTCGACGACGTACTTGTACTCCGTCTCCTCGTCGGCATCGAGCCGGACGAGCTTCCGTTCCGCCTTTGCCCTGGCCAGCTCGCGGAGAAGTGTCTCCCGGCCGGCCGGCACCGCATCCGCGTAGAAGTTGCCCATCCGGTCCACGCCCAGCACGAGCGTGTTGGGCTCCTCGCGGGCCTTGATGGCCGCGTCCGATTCGGGCAGGACGACGTCCAACTCCTTCGTGATCTTCTTGAGCGTCGTGGCCACGAGGAAGAAGATCAACAGGAGGAACATGCAGTCCAGCAAAGGCGCCATCTGGACCTCGACGCTGTCGTCTTCCTGTATGTCAACCCGCATCGGTGGTGCCCTTCCGCATCAGGTGTTCGCTGATGAGTTCGGTGACCTCCTCCTCAAGGCTCAGGCCGAAGAAGTTGGTGCGGCTCTTGAAGAAGTGATAGGCGAACAGCGCGGGGATGGCGATGGTCAGGCCCATCATCGTCGTGATCAGGGCCTTGGAGATGCCGCCGGCCATCGCCTTCGCATCGCCCATGCCCACCACGACCACCACGTCGAACGCCTCAATCATCCCGATCACCGTGCCCAGCAGCCCCAGCAGCGGGCTCAGCGTCGCCACGACCGCCAGCGGATACGCCCAGAGCAGGTGGCGCCTCAGCTCGCGCGAGGCGATGTCGCCGGCCGCCGTTGAGACGTCGGCCGCGGAGGACCTGCGGTGGCGGACCACGAACGCCAGCACTCGCCCGAGCGTGCTCGGGCGCTCATCGCACAGCGTAAGGATGCCGTCGTAGTCGCCCTTGCGCCAGAGGGTGTCGGCGGCCTCGGTCAGCCCCTTGGGCACGATGCGCGACCGGCGAAGCATGAACAGACGTTCCAGGACGAACGCCCCGCCGATGATCGACAGGACCAGCAGGCCGACGATCGTCCAGCCGCCCTTCTGGATCTTTGTGAACCACTCCTCGGCAGTGCCTGTGATCTCCTCGTCGCTCGGGGGCTTGTCGGTCGGCTGCGTTGAGGACCCTCCGGCGCGCCCCTCACCAGGCTCCTCTCTACGGATCGGCTCCGCTTCCGGGCCCTTCGCAGCGTCCGGCCCCTGCGCGCCGGAGTCCTTCGCGGCGACCCGCTGGGCCTTCGCAGGCTTCGCCGCCTTCTTCGCCTCGGCCTTCTCATTCGGGCCGTTGGCACCTGGCGCCCGCTCGCACGCCACGGCCAACAACAGCGATGCGGCCAGCGCTGTAAGCGATCTCTTCGCAAACGCTCCCACGCCAGACTCCTATCGAAAGGGCGCGAACCCCAACGTGCCGAGGCCGGCGCCCCGCGCGGCCAAGGCCTTTGCTCAAGTTCCTGCATCGATCCCCACGCGTCGGGATCGCCCGTGCATCATCATATACCGCACAGCCCTGTATGAATCGAGGCGCTTCTTCGCTTCCGCGGCCGCCGCGTCGTCCGGAACCGAGCGACACTGGCAGAAAACGGCTGCGCAC
Organism: uncultured Planctomycetaceae bacterium; assembly: GCA_964564965.1. Taxonomy (GTDB): domain Bacteria; phylum Planctomycetota; class Phycisphaerae; order SM23-33; family SM23-33; genus CAZMDT01. The sequence continues at coordinate 7,033 of CAZMDT010000123.1, forward strand.
CACTACAATGCCACGGCCTCGGCGCATCGGAGCGTGCCGGGAATGAACATGGAGCCATGTGCGCGTAACAAAGCTGACTGACTATCTTGATCCGGTAACCCTCCAGCACTTGGTGACCGCCTTTGCCCGGGTCGCCGGGACGAAGGTGGAGGTGATCGATGGCGAGGCGGGGGCGGCGGAGCGGGGGGCGGCTTCGGAACCCGAGAAGGCAGGGGAGGCCAGGCCCTGTGAGGCGCCCGTGCTCGTGGGCAAGGAGCCGGTCGGCAGGCTGGTGGCGTACCCGTGCGACCGCGTGCCCTTGCCCACCGGGCGCAAGTGGCTCCAGGAGCTTCTGCAGTTCATGGCGAACGTAACGGGGCGCCTCTGCGACCGCGAGAGGCAGCTTCACACGCGCGTCGAGGAGTTGGCGACGCTGTATCACCTGGCGGGGGAGTTCACGGGCGAGTCGGACCTCCAGAGCATCCTCGACCGGGTCACCGCGACCGTTGTTCAGGTGCTCGGCGCGAAGGCCTGCGCCATCCGGCTGCTGAGCGCGAACCAGACGGAGCTGATCGTCAAGTCGGTCGCGAACCTGTCGGAGGAATACCTGAAGAAGGGGCCGATTCTGCTGGCCGAAAGCCAGATCGACCTGGAGGTCCTGAGGACAAAGAGGCCCGCGTACGTCGCCGACGAGCGGACCGATCCGAGGGTGCTCTACCCCAGCGAGGCGCGGCGGGAAGGCATTGTCAGCGCGCTCTGCGCGCCGATCCTCTACAAGGGCCACGCCGAAGGCATCATCCGCGTCTACACGGCCGAGGTGTATCGGTTCGACTGGTTCGAGGTGTCCCTCCTGGAGGCGATCGCCGCCCAGACCGCCGCAGCAATCGTGAACGCCCGCCTGTATGAGGAGGCGGTGTCGGCGGAGAACATGAAGCGGCAGCTCCGCCTGGCCGGTGAGGTGCAGCGGCGGATGATCCCCGCGAAGGCACCCGAGGTGCCGGGGTTCGACATCGGCGCGCTTTACGTGCCGTGCTTCGACCTCGGCGGGGACTTCTACGACTTCATCGACCTGCCGCCCGGCAACGTTGGCATCGCCGTCTGCGACGTGGTGGGCAAGGGGGTCCGGGCGTCGTTGCTCATGGCCGCCATCCGGGCTTCGCTCCGCGCCCACGCCAAGAGCGTCTACTCCATGTCCGAGGTCATGCGCCTGGTCAACCAGGATCTGTGCAGCGACACCCTCATCAGCGACTTCGCTACGTTGTTCTACGGCGTGCTGGACGTGAAGACGCGTCGGCTGACCTATGCCAACGCCGGGCACACGCCGCCGCTGCTCGTCAGGAAGGGGCAGATCTGTCATCTCGGCACCGGCGGGGGCGTGCTCGGGATCGAACCCGACAGCCAGTGGCGGCACGAGTCGTTCGTGCTCCACCCGG
>CAZMDT010000124.1:0-8438 GCA_964564965.1 uncultured Planctomycetaceae bacterium
GAACGGCATGGACTGGATGTACTCGAACTGCTCCGCCACGGCCCAGCGCGGGGCGCTCGACTGGAAGCCGAAGTTCAAGCAGGCCGTCATGCCCGTGTTCAGGGCGCTCTACAAGCGCGTCGCCGACGGCACGGAGACGCGCCGCGTGCTTCGCGTCTGCGGCCGGCCGGATTACCAGGAGCGCCTCGCCCGCGAGTTGGCCGAGATGCGCAACAGCGAGATGTGGCAGGCCGGCGCCGCCACTCGGGCCCTCCGCCCCAAGGAGCAGGCCCGGAGAGTCACCAAGGCCACCAAGGGCGTCGCCGGCCGCCACGCCTAGCCCCCCCGGCCGGGGGCGGCGCGGGCAGGCGAGGAGCGAGGCATGACCCGAATCGCCATCAACGGCGCGGCCGGGCGGATGGGCAGGCGGATCGCCGCCCTCGCCATCGAAAGCGAGCGCTTCGACATCGTCGCGGCCCTGGAGGCGCCCGGGCACGAATGTCTCGGCCGCGACGTCGGGGAACTCGCCGGCGTGGGCACCTTCGGCGTGGCCCTCACCCACACGCTCGATGAGCGCCCGGACGTGCTCATCGATTTCTCCCTGCCGGAAGGCACGCTGGCCGTTCTGCCCGCCTGCCGCGAGGGCGGCGTGGCCATGGTGATCGGCACCACGGGCCTGACGGCGAGCCAGCAGGCGGGCATCGCCGACGCCGCCGGCCGAATCGCCGTCGTCCAGGCCGCCAACTTCTCCGTGGGCATCAACGTGCTCCTGAAGGTCGTCGTCGACGTGGCCAGGGCCCTCGGGCCGGATTACGACATCGAGCTCGCCGAGACGCACCACCGCTTCAAGAAGGACGCCCCCAGCGGGACGGCGATCGCGCTGGCCCGCAGCATCTGCGAGGCGCTCGGGAAGGACTACGGCGAGTCGGCCGTTCTCGGCCGCGGGGGACGGCAGCCGCGAAAGCCCGGCGAGATCGGCCTCCACGCCCTCCGCCTGGGCGACACCACGGGCGAGCACGCCGTGCACTTCGGGAACCTGGGCGAGACGGTGACGATCTCGCACTCGGCCCATACGCGCGACACGTTCGCACGGGGCGCCTTGCGGGCGGCCGAGTGGGTCGCCGGAAGCCCCGCCGGGCTGTACGACATGCGCCACGTGCTCGGCATCGAGTAGTCCGCGAATGGCGCGAAGGGAGCTTTGCCCTGGAAACTCCGTGGGACATCGAGGCGCTCTCGCTGGCGCCGCGGATGCATCCGGCGCACGGGGCGGGCGCCAACATTCCCGGCATCCGTGGGCTGTTCTACGACGGCCCGCCGTTTCGCCGCGGGGGCACCCGCGTGTTCGCCTACCTCGGCGTCCCGGACCTCGCCCCGGGCGAGAAGGCCCCGGGCATCGTGCTGGTGCACGGCGGGCTCGGAACGGCCTTTCCGGACTGGGTCAAGCTGTGGCGCGACCGCGGCTACGCGGCCATCGCCATAGATACGTGCGGCTGCGTCCACGCGGACGTGCCGCCGGAGAAGGCGTATGTGGGCCCGTGGCCTCGCCACGAGCACGCCGGCCCGCCGGGCTGGGGCGGCTTCGACCAGATCGACGAGGCCATCGAGGACCAGTGGATGTACCACGCCGTCGCCGACGCCCTCCTCGCCCACTCCCTGCTGGCGGCCCTGCCGCAGGTGGACGCCGGCCGCGTCGGCCTCACCGGCATCTCCTGGGGCGGCATCATCGCCTGCATCGTCGCGGGCGTCGATCCGTGCCTGCGGTTCGTGGTGCCGGTCTACGGGTGCGGGTTCCTGGACGGCTGGGCGGGCCGGGAGCGCCAGATCGCCGAGGCTTCCCTCCGCAGGTGGCTGGACCTGTGGGACCCGCGGCACTACCTGGCGGGCGCCCGCATGCCGATGCTGTGGATGACGGGCACGAACGACCCCGGCTTCTCTCTGCCGAGCCTTCAGCGATCCTACCGCCTGGCGCCGGGCGAGCACATGCTCTGCGTGCCGGTCCGGATGGTCCACGGGCACGGCGGGCCGGGGGAACGCCCGCCCGAGATCGCGGCCTTCGCCGACAGCATCACCCGCGGCAGCGCGCCGCCGGCGCGCATCACCGCACAGGGCGCCCACGGCGGGCAGGTCTGGGCCGCCTGGGCCGCGCGCTGCCCCGTCGTCCGCGCGGACCTGAACTACACGCCCGACGCCGGCCCCTGGCCGGACCGCGGATGGCACACGGTCCCGGCGGGGCTCGAGGTCGCCGACGACGGCACCGCAGGGGGTCGCGCGGGCGGGACCATCCTGCCCGGCACGCAGACCGGGCGGGCCTTCGCCGACGTGCCGCCCGGGGCCACCGCGTTCTACCTCACGCTCGTCGATCAGCGCGACCTGCGCGTCAGCAGCGAGCATGTTGAGTAATCCCTGGGACATCTCGCCGAAGGAGGCGGTCCGGCTCCAGCGTGAGCTTGCCGGGCGGGTCCGTGCCGAGCCGGTCAGCGGGCCGGTGCGGACCGTCGCCGGGGCGGACTGCGCGTTCCTCGGCGAGCGTCACGGCCGACAGCAGGCGCCGCGAGGGGACATCATCGCGGCCGCCGTGCTCTGCGACGTGGAGTCGATGGCCGTGCTGGCGACGGCGCACGTGGTGCGGCCGTGCACCTTTCCCTACGTGCCGGGGCTGCTGAGCTTCCGAGAGGCCCCCTCGGTGATTGCCGCGGTGGAGAAGCTGCCCGAGCGGCCGGGACTGCTGATGTGCGACGGGCAGGGCGTGGCGCACCCGCGACGGCTCGGCCTGGCGAGCCACGTGGGGCTGTGGCTGAACCTGCGGACGATCGGCGTGGCCAAGAGCCGCCTGTGCGGCGAGCCCCGCGAGCCGGGCGTCTCGCGCGGCAGCCGGACCGACCTCGTCCACCGCGGCGAGATCATCGGCGCCATCGTGCGCACGCGGACGCGGGTCCGCCCGCTGTTCGTCTCCGTCGGCCATCTCGTGACGCTCGAAGACGCCGTCCACTGGACGCTCCGCTGCGCCCGGCGCTACCGCCTGCCGGAGCCCACGCGCCAGGCCCATCTGCATGTCACGCGGCTCAAGGCGGCCCTCCCGACGCCCGATGGTATATAAGAGCGGTCGGCGTAAGCGCTTCGCGGCGACACGGCCGCCGGTTGCAGCGGCGCCGGCGGCGCCCCGCGGGGGGCCATTTGGATTGCACGCCCCGGCCGCGTATGATCGATAACCGCTATGGCGTTCGCGCCGCACATGAGAGGCAGCCGGTGAGCTTCGGGCAGGTGACGGTTCTCGCATGGGTCTTGCCGGCGGCGGCGTTTCTGGCCGGCTGTGCCCCGACCGCGCCGGCCGGGGGGGCGCTCTACGCCCGGCTCCAGAGCGATAGCCCCTTCACGCGGGCGCGGGCCGTCGTGCAGGCCGCCGAAGCCCGGGACGACGGCGCCATTCCGTACCTCGTCGACCGCCTGACCGACAGCGAACGGTCGGTGCGGTTGTTCGCCATCCGGTCGCTCCAGAAGCTGACCGGCCGGACGTTCGGCTACAGGCACTACGACCCGCCCGACAAGCGTCAGAAGGCCGTGGGCCAATGGCGCCACTGGCTGGAGCAGCGCGCCGCGACGACGCGCCCGACGGCCCGGCTGGCCGACCGACGCACAGGAACACCTGAGCCATGAGCCCCACCGTGCCGCCTTTACTTCTCCGAACCGTCCGGCGGGAAGGCGACGCGGTCATCGCCGAGGTGGTCGGCGAGGTCGACCTGCGGGGCGCCCCCGCGTTCCAGCAGGCCGTGCTGGCGCTGGCCGCGGAGAAGCCCAAGCGGCTCATCATCGACCTCAGCGGCGTGCCGTTCATGGACTCCTCCGGCGTGGCGTCGCTGGTGAAGCTGCTGGCGCGGACGCGCAAGGCGCACACCGATCTCCGCCTGGCCGGGCTGAACGGGCACGTCCGGGGCGTGTTCGAGATCACCCGGCTGGCCGAGGTGTTCGACATCTACGATGGCGTTGAGGAGGCGCTGACGCTGCCATGGCGACCGACGTGAAGCGCCGCCGCACCATCGAGGCGGCAGGGGCGTGGATGCTCGCCGGCATCCGCTACGTCGGCGGGATGGGGCTGCTGCTCGGCGCCGCCTGCCGATGGACCTTCCGCAGCCTGGTGACCCGGAAGGCCCACCTCCCGCGCGGCGCCCTCGCCCGACAGATGGTCCGCGTCGGCCTCAAGAGCCTCGGCATCGTCCTGCTCGTCCAGGGCTTCATCGGCGTCATCCTGACCCTCCAGATGGCCCAGCCGCTCGCCGACTGGCGCCAGCAGGCTCAGACCGCCAACATCATCGGCGTCGCCGGCTTCCGCATGCTCGGGCCGATTATCACCGCCGTCGTGCTCAGCGGCTTCGCCGGCGCCTCCATCGCCGCCGAGCTGGGAACGATGGCCGTCTCGCAGGAGGTGGAGGCCCTGGAGGCCACCGCCCTCAACCCCGTGCGCTACCTCGTGGTCCCCCGCGTCCTCGCCACGGTCGTCATGACCGTCCTGCTGGCCGTCATCGCCGACGTCACCATCGCCGCCGGCGGATATGCCGCCGCCCGCTTCGCCCTCGGCCCGGACGCCTGGGCGAACTACTGGCAGCGCATGCGAGGCCAGCTCACCTACGCCGATTTCTTCGGCGGGCTCTTCCAGGCCGCCGTCTTCGGCCTCCTCATCAGCGGCATCGCCTGCCATGAGGGCCTCAAGGCCACCGGCGGCGCCGAGGGCGTCGGCCGCGCCACCACCATGACCGTCGTCTACTCCATCGTGGCCATCGTTTCGGCCGCGTGCGTGTTCAGCGTGATCTTCCATGCGTTCGGTTTCTGACGTCCCGCGGCCGGCGGCGGCCGCAGCAGCAGCCCATGACTGACAGCCCGGCCAAGCCGATCATCCGCGTGGTGGACCTCACGAAGCGGCTGGGCGGGCGGACCGTGCTGGACCGCCTGTGCCTGACGGTCTATCCGGGCGAGACGATGGTCATCATGGGCGGGTCGGGGTGCGGCAAGACGACACTGCTGCGACACATGATCGGGTCGATGTGGCCGGACGAGGGGCACGTGGAGCTGTTCGGGCAGGACCTGTGCGTCCTGGACGATGACGGCCTGGACGACGTGCGGAAGCGGTTCGGGGTGCTGTTCCAGGCGGGGGCGCTGTTCAGCTCGATGACCGTCGCGGAGAACATCGCCCTGCCGCTTCGCGAGCACACCCCCCTCGACGAGGCCACCATCGGCATCCTCGTGCGGATCAAGCTCGAGCAGGTGGGCCTGCGCGAGGCCGCCGACCTGATGCCCGCCCAGCTTTCCGGCGGCATGCAGAAGCGCGCCGCCCTCGCCCGCGCCATCGCGCTCGACCCGAAGGTCCTGTTCTACGACGAGCCCACCGCCGGGCTCGACCCCGTCACGGCCGCGCAGATCGACGCCCTCATGACCGGCCTGGCCGGCAACCTCGGCATCACCAGCGTGGTGGTGACCCACGAGATGGAATCCGCCTTCCGCGTCGCCGACCGCCTCGCCATGATGGACCACGGGCGGATCCTGCGGATCGGAACGCGGAGCGACTTCGAGGCCCTCCGCAGCGGGCCGGCTACCGGCGAGGAAGAAACCGACCTCATCCGACAGTTCCTCCGCGGCGACAGCGAGGGCCCGCTCACCCGCCGGCGGATGGACGAGGATTACCGACGCGACATTCTCAGGACGGCCGAGGGAAGCTGACCTCCGGCCGGGAGACGACCACCATGCCTCGACATAGGCGAAGCGAACTGGCTGCCGGGCTGTTCGTCATCGGCGCGTTGGCGGTGGCGACCGGCGTGGTGCTGTGGCTGGGCCTGGCCGACGTGTTCCGCCCGACGCGCCAGCGGGCGTTCTTCTACGTGGACGAGCGTTCGGGCAGCGTGGGGCTCACGGTCGGCAACCCGGTGCAGATCACCGACACGCCGATCGGCAAGGTCGTGGACATTCGCTACCAGCCGCAGCACCGCCGCTCGCTGTACGAGGTGCAGATCGAGCGCGAGGGCATCGCGATCCGCTCCGACGCCGCCGCCGTCGTCACGGCGGGGCTGGTCGGCGAGGCGAGGCTCGTCATCACCAGCGTCGGCTCGCCCGACTCCCCGCTCGCCGACGCCGACCATCCCGCCCCCATCGCCGGCGGGCTCGACGGCGCGATGCGCGACCTGGCCCTCGCCGTCCGCGACGTCCGCGAGATCGCCCAGGCCGTGCGCGTCGCCCTCGGCGGCACGGCCGACCTCGAGACCCTCCAGAGGATTCTGCGGATCGTGACCAACATCGAGGACGCCACCGGCACGGCCGCCAGGATCGCCCGGAACCTCCTGCCGGAGACGGAGCCCGGCAACGCCGAGTCGATGCTGGCCGGCGTCCGCCAGAGCGTGGCGGACATCAACACGGTCACGGCGAATATCCGGCGAGAAACCCAGGCCGACCAGCCCGACACGATCCTCGGCAAGGCGCGGACGCTGATGACGAAGGGCGCCAGCCTCGCCGAGAAGATCGATCGCGAGGTGGACGCGGAGGCCGAGGGCTCCGCGATGGCGAAGGTGCACGCCGCCGTCGACAGCGCCCAGGCGATCGCCGCGGACGCCAAGCCGAAGATCAGCGCGCTACTGACGTCGGCCCGGGACGCCGCCGAGCGCCTCGACAGCTTCAGCCGGAAGGACGTCGCCGAGGTCTTCGCCCAGCTCCGCCAGGCCAACACGAAGGTGCTGGCCATCGCCAACGATCTCTCCGACGTTTCGGACGCCGCCAGGAAGATCGTCGTCCTCAACCGCGAGAACATCGACCGGATGATCGACAACATGGCCCAGGTGTCGGAGTCGCTGAAGTCCACGGCGAACGAGGTGCGCCGCAGCCCGTGGCGCCTGTTCCGCCAGCCGAAGCCGGGCGAGATGCGCTCCTACGACGTGCTGACCGCCGCCGCCGCGTTCTCCGAGGGCGCCGCCTCCCTCGACCGCGCCGTCACCAAGCTCAAAAGCCTCCACCCCGACGTCGTAGCGCCGGACGACAAGCAGATCCAGCAGATCCGCGAGCACCTCGACGACACGTTCCGGAAGTTCAAGAAGATCGAGGAGGCGCTGTGGAAGGAGATCTCCACCGACGGCGAATAGCGCGCCCCCTCCCCGCGCGATGGCGATTCCCAACTGCCGCGGCCGGCTACCCCTTGCCACGCCGCCCACGCCGGGTACCATGCCCGCCGAGGTGCCTCCATGGCCCACGATCCCGCTGACCGCATCCGTCCGTGCGAGAGGAACCCGTCTTACTGGCAGCTTCGAGGCCGGGGCGTCGTCCTGCTCGGCGGGAGCGTTGAGGACAACCTGTTCCAGCTTCCCGACCTCGCCGGGCATCTCGACCTGCTTGCCTCCGCCGGCGGCAACTATGTCCGCTGCACGATGAGCAGCCGCGACCCGGGCAACGTCTGGCCGTTCGAACGCGACCGGGCGACGGGGCTGTATGACCTGAAGCGCCCGGGCGAGGAATACTGGCGGCGCTTCGCGCGGTTCCTCGAGCTGACGGCCGAGCGCGACATCGTCGTCCAGATCGAGCTGTGGGACCGGTTCGACTTCGCCCGCGAGCCGTGGCAGCGGAACCCGTACAACCCGAAGAACAACGTGAACTACACGGCCGAGCAGAGCCGCCTGGCCGAGGCGATCGACGCGCACCCGGGGGCGAACGATAGCCGCTTCTTCTACACCGTTCCGGCGCTGGAGGGCAACGAGCTGGTCCTCCGCCACCAGCAGATGCAGGTGGAGCGGATGCTGTCGCTGTCGCTGCCCCGGGGGCACGTGCTGTACTGCATGGATAACGAGACCAGCGGCGAGGCGGCGTGGGGGGCGTACTGGTCCGAGTACGTCAAAGCCAAGGCGGCCGAGGCGGGCGTGGGGGTTCACACCACGGAGATGTGGGACGCGCACGACATCATGGTCCCGCAGCACGAGGCCACCTGGAAGCACCCCGAGACGTACAGCTTCTGCGACATCTCGCAGAACAACCATTCGCCGGCCTCACGGCACTGGGACAACATGCAGGCGTTCCGGCGGCACATCGCCGACAGCGGGCACGTCCGGCCGATCAACACGGTGAAGATCTACGGCGCCAACGGCGGGCGCTACGGCAACGGGCGCGACGGGCAGGAGCGCTTCTGGCGGAACATCATCGGCGGGCTGGCCGGGACGCGGTTCCACCGCCCGCCGTCGGGCCTGGGGCTCAGCCCGCGCGCCCAGGCGCACATCCGCTCCATGCGAATGCTGCTCGCCGAGCTGGACATCATGGCGTGTGAGCCGCACAACGACCTGCTGATCCAGCGGAGCTGGAACGAGGCCTATTGCACCGCGCAGCCCGGCACGGCCTACGCCGTGTTCTTCACCGACGGCGGCGATGTGTACCTCGACACGTCGGCAATGGGCGACCGGCCGCTCAGCGTCCACTGGCTGGACATCCCCGCGAGCCGCTGG
>CAZMDT010000125.1:0-8384 GCA_964564965.1 uncultured Planctomycetaceae bacterium
GTGCCGGCGGATCTCGTCCAGGTCCCCGCCGGTCGACAGGTCCATCACGGCGTCGGCGCCGTAGCGGACCGCCCACTCCAGCTTGATCAGCTCCTGGTCCTTGCAGCTCGCGTCGGGGGAGGCGCCGATGTTGGCGTTGATTTTGGTGGACACGGCCCGGCCGATGCCGACGGGGTCGAGCTTCGCCTCGGCGCCGCCCCGCCCGGCGAGGTGGCGGCGGTTGGCGGGAATGACAAGCCGCCCCGCGGCGACCTCGTCGCGAACGCCCTCGGGCGCGAGGCGCTCGCGCTCGGCGACGCGCCGCATCTGCGGCGTGATCTCGCCGTTCCGTGCCCGTTCGTACTGGGTCATGCCGGTCACCGTGTCTGCCCGCCGCGCCGGGCCCGCGCAACGAAGCCGGCCGCTCGAGGCGGCCGGAACTGTCACGCAAGGATCGGCCCGATGTCCGTCCGCTTCCCTACGCAACTCGTTCCGGCCTGGCGGGCGAAACTTGTTGATCAGGTTCGAAGGGTCGCTCTCAGTCCCGGCGCGCCGGGACGCCCCTAGCGAACATTGCCATGGTATTCTCAGCCCGGGCCGCAAACAAGCCCAAGAGGCGGCGTCGCGGCCGGACGCGGTCAGTCCCGGTGGTTCGGCGCCAACCGATGCAGCTCGTCGCGGAGCCGCGCGGCGTCCTCGTAACGCTCCTCGCGGACGGCCTTCTCGAGGTCCTTCCTCAGCCGGCGGATCGGGTCCTCCGGTATGAGCGACTCGATCTCCTTCGCCAGCGTCTGGAGCACCTCGATCTCGCCCGACTTGCCGATCATCTCCTCGTGCCCGATGCCCCGGTAGAAATCGGTGATGCCGCTGATGCCCTCGCGCACCGCGCGCAGCGCCGGGCCCAGGCGCTTCTGCCGCATCTGCCGCTGGCTGCGCGCGCGCGTCTGCATCATCAGGATGTAAGGCCGGTACGGCTCCATCGCCTCCCGGTCCGACTCCTCCGCCGCGTACCGCTTCAGCACCTCGAGCACCTCCAGGTTGCGGGCCGTGTCACGCTCGACCGCGGCGTAGTCCTCCAGGACGAACTCCGCCAGGTAGCGGTGGTAGTACATGACCGCCTCCGTCCGCAGGTGCTCGCAGGCGTCGGCATCGAGCCGGAACTCCCCGTCCCCGCCGTGAGCCTTGCGGTACCGCGCCAGGCGCCGCGCGTGGTACGCCAGCAGGCTCTCGCAGCCGTGAGGACGCTGGCCGTCCGGGCGCCCCGTCGTCTCCATCTGGAGGATGCCCAGGTCCAGGCGGAGCTGGATCTTCTCGCGCCCGTCCTCGCCGCGGATCTTGCGGACGGACACCTGCCCGGGCTCGTAGGGCCAGTCTCCCAGGATTTTCCCGATGTCCAGGCTCATACCGCCTTCATTGTATTGTACGACCCGCCCGTCCGGTCCATGCTTGCCCATTCGCCGGAGGTTTTCAAGAACGTCTTGGACGATCCGCCAGGGAGAGCCGGCCGCTCCCGGAAGCGTTCCCTTGCGGTCAGGAAGGAGAGGGTGAGCACGAGAGCCCGCCGGAGCGGTCGCGGCGCCCGGCACGCGAGGCGGCGGGCCACGGCCCGGCCGGTTCTGATCCCTCTTCTTCTGAACTCTCCTGCTCCGGTTCGGGGCACTACGCCCGAGAGGATTCGAACCTCTGACTTCCTGCTCCGGAGGCAGGCGCTCTATCCACTGAGCTACGGGCGCGGGGGTTCACGGGCCATTGTCCGCCGCGGGCCGGGACGTGTCAAGCGGGGCGCTTCGCGCCGGCGCGGCGCGCAGGGTACAATGCCGGAATGAAGCGGCCCGAAATCCAGCGGCGGGCGACGCGGGCCGTCCGCGTCGGGGCGGTCACCCTCGGCGGGGGCGCGCCGGTGAGCGTCCAGAGCATGACGACCACGCGGACGGCAGACGCCGCGGCGACGATCGCACAGGTGTCGGCCCTGGCGGCGGCGGGGGCGGAGCTGGTGCGCGTGGCGGTGCCGACTCGTGACGACACGGCGGCGCTGGCGGAGATCGTCGCGGCATCGCCCGTGCCGATCATCGCGGACGTGCACTTCCAGTTCGACCGGGCGCTGGAGGCGATCGACGCGGGCGCGGCGAAGATCCGCCTGAACCCCGGGAACATCTCCGACCGCGGGCAGGTGCGTCGCGTGATCGCGGCGGCGGGAGACGCGGGCGCGGCCATCCGCGTGGGGGTCAACGAGGGCTCCGTGGTGGAGCGCCGCGACGCGGCCCGGCGGGCGAGCGACCTGCGCCGGCCGCTCGCCGAGCTGATGGTCGAGCGGCTGGCGGAGTACCTGGCGGTCTTCGAGGAGGCCCGCTTCGAGAAGCTCGTCCTGTCGGCCAAGAGCCACGACGCCTTCACCTGCGTTGCCGCCAACCGCCTCATCGCCGCCCGCTGGAACTGGCCGCTGCACCTCGGCGTGACGCACGCCGGCACGGCGGGCACGGGCGCCATTCGCTCCGCCGCCGCCCTCGGGGCGCTGCTGGCCGAGGGCATCGGCGACACGGTCCGCATCAGCTATGCGGGCGACCCGCTGGCGGAGGTGGCGGCCGCCCGGGAGCTGCTGGCGAGCCTGCGCCTGCGGCGGCGGGAGGGCGTCGAGCTGATCGCCTGCCCCACGTGCGGGCGGGTGCAGATGGACATCGCCCCGGTGGTGGCGCAGGTGCAGGCGGCGCTGGCGGACGTGAAGGCGCCGGTGACGGTGGCGATCATGGGGTGCGTGGTGAACGGCCCGGGCGAGGCGGACTCAGCCGACGTCGCCCTGTGCTGCGGCAAGGGCAAGGCGGTGCTCTACCGCCGTGGCGAGAAGCTCCGCACCGTCGGGGCCGAGGAGATGGTGGCTGCGGTCGTCGCGGAAGCCCGCCGCCTGGCGGAAGCCGAGGGCTAGCCATCCGTCGGCGTTGGCTCAGACAGCGCCGGGGGCAACAGACCAGATACTACCCGCGCGTCGCGTGCGCCGTCGCCGCGTGGCGCGTCAGCTCGCGCATCTCGGCGGCGAGCGCCGGGGGGTCGAGGCCGACCTCGGCGAGCTGCTCGGCGCGCGTCGCGTGCGCCACGAAGCGGTCGGGCAGCCCCAGCAGGCGGACGCGGGCGGCGTTCAGGCCGCGCGCGGCCGCCAGCTCCATGACGGCCGAGCCGAAGCCCCCGATGATCGCGTGCTCCTCCGCCACGACGATCGGCCGCCCGCCGGCGATCAGCCGGCCGATCAGCGCCACGTCGAGCGGCTTGGCGAACCGCGCGTTGACGACGCCGACGCTCAGGCCGTGGTCGCGCTGGAGCGCCTCGGCCGCCGCCATCGCCGGGGCGACCATCGCCCCGTAGCACAGGAACGTGCCGTCGGTGCCCTCGCGCACGGTCCTGGCGCGCCCGAGCTCGAACGGCGGGCAGTCGCCCGGCAGGTCGGCGGGGACCTCGTCGCGCGGGTAGCGAAGCGTCACGGGGCAGTCGCCGGCGAGCGCGAAGTGCAGGGCGGCCCGCATCTCCCCGGCGTCGGCCGGGGCGGCCAGCACCATCCCCGGCAGCGGGCGGAGATGGGCGATGTCCATGGACCCGTGGTGCGAGGCGCCGTCGGAGCCGACGAGCCCCGCACGGTCCAGGCACAGCACCACGGGCAGCTTCTGCACCGCGACCTCCTGGGAGGCCTGGTCGATGGCCCGCTGCATGAAGGTGGAGTACACCGCCACGACGGGGCGAAGCCCCGCCTTCGCCAGCCCGCCGGCCATCGCGACGGCGTGCGACTCGTTGATCCCCACGTCGATGTAGCGTGAGGGGAACGCCTCGCGGAAGGCGGACAGACCGGTGCCGTCGGGCATGGCGGCCGTGATGGCCACGACCCGCTTGTCGCGCCGCCCCTCCGCCACGAGCGCCTCGGCGAAGGCCTGGGTCCACGTGATGCAGGCGCGTTTGGCGAACACCGCCCGCCCGTTCCGCACGACGTGGGCGGAGGGGCTGTGGAACCGGCACGGGTCTTCCACGGCGTACGCGCACCCGCGCCCCTTCTGCGTGTGCACGTGCAGCAGCGCCGGGTGGTTGAGCGTCGCGAGCCGCCGGAGCCGGCCGATCAGCTCGCCGACGTCGTGCCCGTCGACCGGCCCGAAGTAGCGGAAGCCGAGCGCCTCGAACACCTGCCCGCCGTGCGCGGTGGTCCGCAGGCCGTCGCGGATGCCGCGCAGCGCCTCGGTGATCTCATCGCCGAGCGGCAGATGGCTGAAGAGCCGCTCGGTGGACTCCTTCACCTCGCGGTAGGTCTGCGTGAGGCGGATGCGGTCGAGCACGCGCGCCAGCCCCCCCCGCGTCCGGTCGATCGCCATCGAGTTGTCGTTCAGGATGATCAACAGTTGCCGCCGCAGCAGGGCCGCGTTGTTGATCCCCTCCAGCGACAGCCCGTTGACGATGCTCGCGTCGCCGACGACGGCGACGACGCGCGTGTCGGCGCCGGAGGCCTGGTCCGCCCAGGCCATGCCCGCCGCCGTCGAGATCGCCGTGCCGGCGTGCCCGGTGACGAAGAGGTCGTAGGGGCTTTCGGGGGGCGAGGGGAAGCCGCTCAGCCCGCCGGCCTGGCGGAGGGTGTCGAACCGCCCGCCGCGCCCGGTGAGGATCTTGTGCGCGTAGCACTGGTGCCCCACGTCCCACAGGAGGCGGTCGCGGGAGAAGTCGAACACGTAGTGCAGCGCGATGGTCAGCTCGGCGATGCCGAGATTGCTGGCGAGGTGCCCGCCGCGGCGCGACACGACGTCGACGATCCGCTCGCGCAGCTCCTGCGCCAACTGCCTGAGCTGCGCGTCGGACAGCCGGCGCAACTGGTGCGGGCTGGTGATCTGTTCAAGCAGCTTGCTTCGGGCCATGTCGTTCAGTACGTCCGCTCGCCCAGCAGGCGGACCAGCGTCGCCATCTTCTCAGCCCGCTCGCCGAGGGGCGCCACAGCCGCCGCCGCGCGACGCGCCAGGTCGCCGGCCAGCGTTCGGGCCGAGTCCATGCCGATCGCCGCGGGGTACGTTCGCCGGCCGAGGTGGGCGTCCTTGCCCGGCGTCTTGCCCAGCTCCTCGGCGCTGCCGGTGACGTCGAGGATATCATCAATGACCTGGAAGGCGAGCCCCAGCGCCTCGGCATACTCGCTGAGGGCCCCCATCGCGCGGTCGTCGGCGTCGGCGCAGATCGCGCCCATCCGCGCCGCCCCGCGCAGCAGCGCCGCCGTCTTGTGCCGGTGGATGTAGCGCAGGCCCTCGAGGCCGTCGGGCACGTCGCACAGGGCCATGTCGGCGACCTGCCCGGCGATGACGCCCGCCGGGCCGGCGCTTCGCGCCAGCTCGTGCACCAGCCGGGCCCCTCGCGGGTCGTGCGTCTCCGTGAGCACGCCGAAGGCCCGGGTGATGAGCCCGTCGCCGGCGAGGATGGCCATGGCCTCGCCGAAGCGGACGTGGGCGGTGGGCCGGCCCCGGCGAAGCGCGTCGTCGTCCATGGCGGGAAGGTCGTCATGCACCAGGCTGTAGCAGTGGACCATCTCGACGGCGGCCGCCGCCCGGGAGGCCATCTCGCCGGCCTCGCCCGCCACCGCCTCCGCCGACAGGAACACCAGCGCCGGGCGCAGGCGCTTGCCCCCGCCCAACGTGCAGTATCGCATCGCCTCGGCCAGCGGCTCGGGCGTGCCGGGCTCCACGAGCAGCCGCTCGAGCGCCGCCTCCGTCCTCTCGGCGTACGGGCGGAGCAGGTCCGCCAGTAGACCGGTCCGCTCCGGGCCTGTGGTCGGTGTAGTCATCAGGGCTTCTGGTTCCGCGGCGCCGGCCAGCGGCCGGTTCCGCCTGTCAATTGCCGCCGAATAGCCTATCATATTCACCGCGCCGTCGCCAAGACGGCTTGCGGCGGCGGCGTGTTCGCGGCTTCGGAGACAGCGCATGCCCGACATCCATCCCACCGCGGTCGTCGCCGAGGGGGCGGTGATCGCCGAGGACGTCGAGATCGGCCCGCACTGCGTCGTCGAGCCGGACGTGGAGATCGGCCCGGGCTGCCGCCTCCGCGAGCACGTCGTCATCCGGCGGTATACCACGCTCGGCAGCGGCAATCTCGTCGATGCCGGCTGCGTCTTCGGCGGCGAGCCCCAGGACGTGAAGTTCGATCCCGCCACCGTCAGTTATCTCCGCGTCGGCGACAACAACCTGTTCCGCGAATACGTCACCCTCAGCCGCGCCACCGGGGCCGGGCATGCCACCGTCATCGGCAGCAACATCTTCATGATGGCCTACTGCCACGCGGGGCACGAGGCGGTGGTGAAGGACGGGGCGATCCTGGTGAACGGCGCGGCCGTCGGGGGGCACGCGGAACTCGGCCGGCGGGCGTACCTGTCGGCCCACGTGACGGTGCACCAGTACTGCTGGATCGGCGAGGGGGCGATGACGCAGGGCAACTCGGGCTTCAGCACACACCTGCCCCCCTACTGCTTGGGGGCCGACATCAACAAGGTCGCCGGGCTGAACGTCGTGGGCCTCCGCCGGGCGCCCGGCATCAGCGAGGCCGACCGCCGCCAGGTCAAGGAGGCCTACGCGCTGCTCTACCGGCGCGGGCTCACCCCTGCCGACGCCCTCGCCCAGATGGACGCCCACGACGACTGGGGCCCGCCGGAGAGCCAGTTCCGCGACTTTGTCCGCCGTGTCATCGAGGCGGAGCCGCCCTACAAGCGCCCCATGGCCGTGCCGCGCGCGCGAGGACGATAGCCCCACGCGGCGCCCGCCGTCCGGGGCGTCACGCCGGCCCGCCCGCGGGCGCTCGCAGCGCGTCGCCCTCCTCGACCACCGGCAGAAACAGCGGCCGCTCGTTCGGGCTGTCGTTCGGCGTGTGCAGCGCGAGCATCAGCCGGCCGTCAAACGCCCGGAAGAGCATGCCGTGCCCGCCGTCGGCGTCATAGAGCGGCTCGGGCTGCTGGACCCAGGGCCCGGCGATCCGGCCGCTGGTGCTGCGGGCCACGGCCTGAACGTATCCCCGCTCGCCGTGCGACGCCCAGAGCATCAGCAGCGCCCCGCCGGCGGTGCGGTGAAGGAACGGCCCGTCCGTCACGTAGCCCTCGACGCCCTTCCCCCGGCTCGGCCGCACCCACCCCGCCTCCGACGCCCGGAACAGCAGCGCCGGGGCCCCCGCCGCCGAACGCAGGTCCTCCGACAGCCGCATCGCGCACATCTCGCCGTCGCCCACCTGCACCCACTCGTGGCAGAAGACGATCCACGGCCGGCCCGCCGCGTCCACGTGGAGCGTGCCGTCGAGGCACTCCCAGCCTTCGGGCGTGACGGGCCCGTCGCTGTGGGGCCGAAACGGCCCGGCGAACGCCTCGGCCGCCAGCACCTGCGTGCCGCGGCGGTGCCCGGGGGCCTTGAAGCTGGCGAACATGTAGATGCCGCCGCGGTACCGATGCACCTCGGGCGCCCAGAAGTGCCGGTCCGCCCAGAAGCCCTTCGGCGGGCGGAACGCCGGCAGCGGGCCCTCCCACCGCCGGAGGTCGCTGCCGCGGTACGTGTCGAAGCCGACGGCCGGCGGATTCCACACGTCGGGGTCGGTCGTGCCGTAGAGGTAGTACACCCCTTCCGCCTCCACCGGCACCACGAAGGGGTCCCGCATCTGAATGTCTCGTGTGCGGATCATGGCGGGAATGATAGCTGCGGATGTGGCGGCGCGCAACGTAATTCCGCCCCAGCGGGTCGCGCCCAAGGGGCTTGAACCGCCCGTCGGGGCCGGTATGATGGCCGCTCCTGCGGCCGCTTGGCGATACCGCTAAGGCATTCCTTCCACGAGGTCCGATACAAGCACAAGGAATTCCACGATGTCCACGAAGATCAGGCGCGTTCACGGCAGGCAGATTCTCGATTCCCGCGGCAATCCGACGGTGGAGGTGGACGTGACGCTGGCCGACGGCACGCTGGGGCGGGCGGCGGTGCCCAGCGGCGCCTCCACCGGCGAGAACGAGGCCGTCGAGCTCCGTGACGGCGACCAGCGCGTCTACCTGGGCAAGGGCGTCACGAAGGCCGTGGCGAACGTCAACGGCGTGCTGGCCGAGGTGGTGGCCGACATGGACGCCACCGACCAGGCGGCGATCGACCAGGCCATGATCGACGCCGACGGCACCGACAACAAGGGCCGGCTCGGCGCCAACGCCATCCTGGGCGTCTCGATGGCCGCCGCGCGGGCGGCCGCCCGTTCGCTCCGCAAGCCGCTGTACGCCTATCTCGGCGGCGAGCAGGCCGTCACGCTCCCCGTGCCGATGATGAACATCCTCAACGGGGGCAAGCACGCCGACGGCACCGTCGACTTCCAGGAGTTCATGGTCCAGCCCTGGGGCGCCGAGAGCTTCTCCGAAGGCCTCAGGATGGGCGCGGAGATCTTCCACGCCC
>CAZMDT010000126.1:0-8350 GCA_964564965.1 uncultured Planctomycetaceae bacterium
TGGTCCATCGTGTAGCCCCTTGGACCCGATGGCGCAAGTCTTTTTATTGAAAATCATTAGAGTTTTCTACGGAGCGTGTCTGTCCCCTTTTCTCCCCTTTTCTACTCCCGTTTCTACTTTTCCTACGCGAGTAGTTGGCGGACGGCGGGGAGGATGTCGGGGGGTTCGGCCATGCGGCCGGGGCCGGTGGTGCCGCAGGCGAGGCGGCCCTCGGCCGGGCCGACGAAGTGCACGCCGCGGGCCTTGAGCGTCGCCACGTTCTGCTGGGTGGCGGGGGCGAGCCACATTCGGGAGTTCATGGCCGGCGCGACGAGGATGGGGCAGGCCCCCGAGGCCGACAGGGCCAGGGCCGAGACCAGGTCGTCGGCGATGCCGGCGGCCATCTTCGCCAGCACGTTCGCGGTGGCGGGCGCCACGACCATCAGGTCGGCCCGCTCGGTCAGCGAGACGTGGTGGGCGTCGTAGCTTTCGCCCGCCTGCCACAGGCTGAGGAACACCTGCCGGCGGGTGATCGCCTGGAACGTCAGGGGCGCCACGAACCGCTGGGCGGCGTCGGTCATGGCGACGCTGACGCCGGCGCCGGCCTGGACGAGCCGGCTGGCGAGGTCGGCCGACTTGTAGCACGCGATGCCCCCCGTCACGCACAGCACGATCTCGCGTCCGGCCAGGGGCGTATCGGTGTCGTTGCTCATGGCGGAGGCCCGGGAAGCTAGAGCAGCTCCTGGGGGGTGGGGACGTCGGACTTCTCGTAGTCGATGGCGATCTTGTCCTCCAGGATTTCCTGGATGACGACCTCCATGTCGGTCATGCCCTTCTTGCGTTCCACGAGTGGGCGGGCGCCCTGCATCAGCTCGAGCATGCGTTTCTGGATGAGCGCGGTGAGCTTGAACTTCCCGCCCACCTTGTTGACGATGTCCTCGCTCTTCAGTGTCTCGATCATCCGGAAGGCTCCTCATCGGGTGCGGGCGCCTCGGGGCCGCCCCGCACGATCTCGACGAGGCGGCCGATCGCCGCCTCGAGGTCGTCGTTGACCACCACGTGGTTATACGCGCCGCTGTCCTGAGCGAGCGCGATCTCTTCTTTCGCCTTGGCGAGGCGCCTCTCGGCGGCGGCGGGGGCCTCGCTGCCCCGGCCCCGCAGCCGGCGGGACAGCTCCGCCTCGTCGGGCGGCAGAATCAGCACGAACGTCGCGCCGGGCCTTTTGCGGTGCACCTGGAGCCCGCCCTGGACGTCGATCTCCAGGATCACCGTCCGCCCGGCCGCGATCGCCTCTTCGACCGGCGCCTCGGGCGTGCCGTACAGCTCGCCGAAAACCTCCGCCCATTCCAGCAGCTTGTCGTCGGCGATCATCCGCTCGAAGGTCTCCCGGTCGACGAAGCGGTAGTGGCGCCCGTCGACCTCCCCCGGCCGCGGGGGGCGCGTCGTCGCCGAGACGCTGTACGCAGCGCCCGTCCGGCGGACGACCGCCTCGCAAATCGTGCCCTTCCCGACGCCGGACGGGCCGGTAATGACCACCAGCTTTCCGTTCATGCCAGCGGGCCGCTCGCGGGGCCCCGGCGCGGCGCGGGGCCGCCCCGGTCACTCCACGTTCTGCACCTGTTCCTTGATGCGGTCGATGGCCGTCTTGATGTCCACCACGCGGCGGGCGATCCCGGCGTCGTTGGCCTTCGAGGCGATGGTGTTCGCCTCGCGGAGCATCTCCTGGGCGATGAAGTCGAGCTTCCGCCCCGCGGGCTGTTCCGCGGCCATCGTCTCGCGGAACTGCGCCAGGTGCCCCGTCAGCCGCGATACCTCCTCCGCGATGTCCGACCGCTCCGCGAATACCGCCACCTCCCGCGCCAGGGCGTCCTCGTCCACCGCGGCGCTGCCGGCGTTCAGCAGTTCCGCCACGCGGGCGGCCAGCCGCTGCCGGTAGTCCGCCACGACGGCGGGGGCACGCTGCGACACCGCCGACAGGTCCGACGCCATCGCCTCGCAGTACTGCGCCAGGTCCGCCCCCTGCGCCTCGCCCTCCACCTGGCGCATCGCGATGAGCGCCTCGAGCGCCTCGACGATGATCGCCAGCAGGCCGTCGCGGGTGCGGCCGGCGATGGCCTCCAGGGCGGGCGGCTCGCACACGCCCGGCAATTGCAGCAGCACGCCCAGGTCGATCCGCAGCATCGGGCTGGCGTCGATCTCGAGCGGCTTGAGCTGGTCGATGTAGCGCTGCAGCGCCAGCGCGTTGACCGTGTAGGTGGCCAGCTCCTCGGGCACGTGCATGCGGACGTTCACGGTGACGGTGCCGCGGCTGATCCGCTCGCGGACCGCCTTCTCCACGTCCGCCTCCAGCGACGACAGCCCCTCCGGCAGGCGGATGACCGGCTTGAGGTAGCGGCTGTTGACGCTGCGCACCTCGACGGCGTACTCGACGCCCTCGACGCTGCCCTGCGCCGTGCCGAACCCCGTCATCGATCGCAGCATCGTGGTCACTCCGTCACCTCGGCGGGTGCGGGCGCGGTCGCGGGGCGCGTCGGGGGGGCCGGCGCGTCGTAGCGGGCCTCCACCACCGGGCTCGCCTCGTAGTCGGCCCGGAAGCCCCGCAGCTTGAGCGTCGTGCCGGGCTCGACGGTGACCGGCGCCTCGTACGCCGCCGACTGCTCCGTCGGGTCCGTGCCGTCCAGCGTGTAACGGACCGTCGCGTCCGGCGTGGCGCACGAGACGGCGACCTTCACGGGCCCGGCGATCTCCCCGCCGGGCGGCGCCGGCCGGGGGGCCATCACGGCCGCCTTCAGGTACGCCGCCACGGCGACCTCGCTGGGTTTGTAGTCGGCGTGGAAGGCCCGCGCCGTGAGGGTCGTGCCCGGCTCGACGATCAGCGGAATGCGGTACTCAAGCGCCTGCTCGGTGGGGTCGGCGCCGCCGACGGTGTAGCGGATGACGGCGCCTTCGGTGGCGCAGGAGAGGGCGACCTCGATCGCCCCGGAGATCTCACGGGACGGCGGATCGAACAGGGGCGCGGCGGCCTGCGGCACGGCCCGAGCATACTCGCCGGTGGTGATCTCGCTGTCCGCCCAGCCCTTGAGGAAGGCCCGCGCCTTCAGCACGGTGCCGGGGTCGAGGAGCACGGGGATGCTGTAGCGCCGGCTGTCGCGGGTGGGCTCGGCGCCGTCGATGGTGTAGTAGATTTCGGCCCGGCGCTGCTTGGGGACGAAGATCTCCACCTCGGACGGGGCGGTGATGGCCGCGGGCTCCGGGCGGAACTCGGGCTTCGGCAGCGGGCGGACCTCCGGGCGGAACGCGAAGCTCGCCCCGATCGCCAGCAGCAGGAACAGGGCGGTGAGCACGATGGTGACCCAGGTGAACACGTCGCCGGTTCGCGTGCCGAAGGCGCTGCTTCCGGCCCCGCCGAAGGCCGCGCCGAGCCCGCCGCCGCGCCCGCGCTGCAGCAGCACCACGATGATCAGCAGGATGCAGATGATCAGGAAGAGCGTTCCGAGCAAGATATCCATGACTCGTGTCTCTCTGTTGGCCCGGGGTTCCGGCGGCGCCTACCCGCTGACGTCCACGCCGGCCCGGACGATCGCCGCGAAGTCAACCGCCTTGAGGCTCGCGCCGCCCACCAGCGCGCCGTCGATATCCGCCTGGCTGAGCAGGTCGGCGGCGTTGTCCGGCTTGACGGACCCGCCGTACTGAATGCGCATCGCTTCGGCCTGGTCGGCGTCGTACAGCTCGCCCAGCAGGCCGCGGATCATCGCGTGCACTTCCTGGGCCTGGTCCGGGGTCGCCGTCCTGCCGGTGCCGATGGCCCACACCGGCTCGTAGGCCACGGTCACGCGGGCGGCGTCGGGCGGGCTGACGCCCTCGAGGCCCACGCGCACCTGGCGCTTCACCACCTCCAGCGTCTGCCCCGCCTCGCGCTGCTCCAGCAGCTCGCCGACGCAGAAGATCACCTCCATCGCCTCGCTGAGCGCCTTCAGGACCTTGCGGTTGATCAGCTCGTCGCTCTCGCCGACCACGTGCCGCCGCTCGCTGTGCCCGATGATGGCGTACCGGCACCCGACGTCCTTGAGCATGTCCGCCGAAATCTCCCCCGTGAACGCCCCGTCGTCCTCGTAGAACACGTCCTGCGCCGCCAGCTCGATGCGGCACATCCCCAGCGCGTCGCCGACGCTCATCAGGTACACGAACGGCGGCGCCACGGCCAGGTCCACCTCGTGGATGGAGCCGATGTCCTCGGCGAGCGCGGCGGCGAGGTCCATGGCCCCGGCCCGGGAGAGGTTCATCTTCCAGTTGCCCGCGATGAAGAGCTTTCGTGCCATGGTGTGTCCTTGTGTTTCGCCGCGCCCGGGCGGCCTCAGACCGGCTGGACGGCCCGCGGGAAGCTGCCGAGAACGTGCAGCTCGCCGCAGTGGTCGCGGGCCTCTTCCAGCGCCTTGGCGAAGTTCTCGTCCTCGTGGTGCCCCTCGGCGTCCACGAAGAAGTAGTACTCCCAGTTCTTCCGCTTCGAGGGGCGGGTGTCGATGTTCGTCAGGTTGATGCCGTATCGCGAGAAGACGTTGAGCACCTCCACCAGCGCCCCCGCCCGGTGCGCGGTGGTGAACAGCATCGCCGTCTTGTCGTGGCCCGTCCGCTTCGCCGGCGTCTTCGAGATCACGAAGAACCGCGTCTGGTTGTTCGGGTCGTCCTCGATCCGCGCGAAGACGATCTTCAGGTCGTACAGCTCCGCCGCCAGCGTCGAGCCGATCGCCGCGAGCCCCTGCTCCGCCGCCGCCATCTCCGCCGCCTTCGCCGTGCTCGCCACCGGCAGCAGTTGCGCCTCGTTCAGGCTGCTCGAGAGCCAGTTGCGGCACTGCGCGAACACCTCCGGCTTGGAGGCCACCACCTTGATCTGCTCCGGCGGGCAGTTGGCCAGCAGGTTGTGGTGAATCGCCACGATGACCTCCGCGCAGACCGCCACGTCGGCCTCGATGAAGGCGTCCAGCGTGTCGATCACCCCGCCGCCCAGGCTGTTCTCGATGGGCACCAGCCCCAGGTCGCAGTGCCTCGCCGCCACCTCCTGGAACACCGCCCGGATGTCCGCCACCGGCAGGTGCTCCACCGACGCCCCGAACTTCCGCATGCTCGCCAGGTGCGAGAAGCTCCCCTCCGGGCCGAGGTACCCGATCCGAAGCGGCCGCTCCAGAACGAACGAGCCGCTCATCAGCTCACGGTAGATCGCCTGCAGCGTCCGCTGCGGCAGCGGGCCGTGGTTCAGCTCCGCCACACGCTTCAGCACCGCGTGCTCCCGGTCCGGGGCGTAGATCGGCGTGCCGTCGGCCTGCTTCGCCTTGCCCACCGCCACGACGACCTGCGCACGCTCGTTGAGCAGCTCGACGATGTTCTGGTCGAGCTCGTCGATGCGGCGACGCAGCTCGTGCAGGCTGCCCTCTGTGGTGTTCGTGTCCTTGGCCATAGGCTTGCGGGCGCCCTGAGCGCACACCCACTCCGCCGATACGCGAGCCGTTTCTTTTACCGGTGGATTCGGCGGCAGTCAAGCCGCTTTTGGCGTGCGCGGGGGCGGCGCGGCGTCACAGGAGGTTCGCCGGGTCCACGTCGGCCACGAGATCGGCGCGGGCCTCGCGGGAGAGGTCGCCCATGTGGCGGTGGATGGCCCGCTGCACGGCCCCGGCGGCGTCGAAGCAGAGCTGGATCTCGAAGCGGAACTGGTCCTTGATCTTGGCGACGGTGGCGGGCTTGGGCCCGGCCATGCGGAACGCCACGGCCGACAGGTGCCGTTGAAGCGCCGCCGCCAGCTTCTCCGCCCCCTCCCGCGCCCGCTCGGCGTCCTCGTGGCGCACCAGGAACCGCACCATCCGCGAGTACGGCGGCAGGCGGGTCGCCTTGCGCGAGGGCAGCTCGTACTCGGCGAAGCCCTCGTAGTCGTGCCCCGCGGCGAACCGCACGGCCGGCTCGTCCTCGTACAGCGTCTGCACCACCACCTCCCCGGGCAGGTCCGCGCGCCCGGCGCGCCCGGCGACCTGCACGACGAGCTGGAAGGTCCGCTCGGCGGCGCGGAAGTCGTTGAGCTCCAGCGCCGTATCCGCCGACGCCACACCCACCAGCGACACGCGGGGGAAGTCGAGGCCCTTCGCGACCATCTGCGTGCCGAGGAGGATGTCGACGCGGCCCTCGGCAAAGCCGTCGAAGACCTCCCGGAACTGCCCCGCCGAGGTCATGGTGTCGGAGTCCATGCGGGCCACGACCGCCGCCGGGAACTTCCGCGCCAGTTCGTCCTCGATCCGCTGGATGCCGTAGCCGAAGTACAGCAGCTTGCCCCCGCAGGCCGGGCAGCGCTCGGGCACCTCCGCCGTGTGCTGGCAGTAGTGGCACAGCGCCATCTGCGTCGCCCGGTGGAACACCATCA
The DNA here is from genome assembly GCA_964564965.1 of uncultured Planctomycetaceae bacterium. Lineage (GTDB taxonomy): Bacteria > Planctomycetota > Phycisphaerae > SM23-33 > SM23-33 > CAZMDT01. Next base: position 6,383 of record CAZMDT010000126.1, read on the forward strand.
GCCGCGTGCAGCGCTCGCACGAGAACTTCCAGTCGCACGAGGGGCAGAAGATGTAGCTGGCGTACCCCCGGCGGTTCATCAGCAGAATGATCTGCTCGCCCCGGTCCAGCGCCGCGGCCATCTTGTGCGTCAGGGTCCGCCCCAGCCGGTCCTGCAAGCCGGGGGCCATGTCCTTCCGCAGATGCACGATCTGGAGCGTCGGCATGGGCAACCCGCGCACCCGGTGCGGCAGGCGGAGCAGGTCGTAGCGCCCCTGGCGGGCGTTGTGGTACGACTCGAGCGAGGGCGTGGCCGACCCGAGCACCACGGGCACCCCGGCGATCTGCGCCCGCTTGACGGCCACGTCGCGACCGTGATAGCGCGGGGCGTTGTCCTGCTTGTAGCTCGACTCGTGCTCCTCGTCGACGACGATCAGCCCGAGCCGGCGCGTCGGGGCGAACACGGCGCTTCGCGGCCCGACGACGACGGCGGCGTGCCCGTCGCGAATCTGCCCCCAGTAGAACGCCCGCTGCGCGTCGGTGAGCCCGGAGTGCAGCACCGCCACCCGCGGCAGGCGGCGGAGCAGCCGCTGGAGCGTCTGCGCCGCCAGGGCAATCTCCGGCACCAGCAGAATCGCCTGCCCCCCGGCCGCCACGACGCGCCGGATCGCGCGGATGTAGACCTCCGTCTTGCCGCTGCCGGTCACCCCGTGCAGCAGCGTCGCCGAGAAGCCGCCGGCCAGCTTCGGCTCCAGGGCCGCCATCACCGCCTTCTGGTCGTCGTTCAGCTCAAACGGGTCCCCCTCGGCCGGCTCGGCGAGCGCCGGCAGCCGCACCGGGCGCCCCTCCATCCGGATCAGCTCACGACGCCTCAGCCGCCGGAACGTGTCACGCTTCGCCCCGCTGTGCCCGGCCAGCTCCTCCAGCGACAACGGCTCCACCCCCTGCTTGCGGGCCTCCAGCAGCTCGTCCAGCACCCGCCGCTGCGACGGTCCCAGGCGCGGCGGCCAGTCGCCCCGCTCGGCCGCCAGGTAGACCGCCGTCTCCGTCCGCGGCGCGTGCCGCCCGACGGCCGAGGGAACCATCGCCGCCAGCGTCATCCCCGGAGGCGACAGGTAGTACCAGCCGATCCACTCCGCGAGCTGCCGAAGCGTCTGGTCGATCTGGGGCTCGGCGTCGAGGACCTCGGCGACGGCCTTCAGCTCGCGGGCGCCCGGGCGGCGGAGCGTGTCGACGACGAACGCCAGGCGCTTGCGGTTGCCGCGCCCGAACGGCACGCGGACGCGCTGGTGCATCTGCGGCTCCGGCAGGGCGTCGGGCCAGAGGTAGTCGAAGCTCTGCCAGAGGTTGGCGTTGACGACGACGCCGACGACGCGGCCGGGGGCCGGTGCCCGCTTGTGGCGGCCGGGCTTTTCGAACAGCTCCGCCATGGCTGCATGGTACCGCCCCCGCCGCCCCGACCCAACCGCCAACCGCCGAGGCCCGCCGCCCGACGGCAGACGTCCGCGGATTCCCCAGAACTGCGGCCGGCATGCTTGCCCAGGGAATCGCCGCGGGCTCGAAAGGCCGGCAGGGCCGCGGCGGAATGACCAATCCCCACAGAGGCTCGGCCGCCTCAGGGCGCCGGTTCCCTACTGTCCGCCGCCATGCGCCGTCAGTCCCGGCGCCGAGACCTTCGCACTTCGGCATTCGACATTTCCCGGCGCGCCGGGACTACGGCCGGCAGCCGTCTGGTCGCTGCGCTATCCTCCCGCGGCCGCGATTCGGGATGAATAGTCCAGCGAGAGAGAAAAAGGTTCCTGACCTGCTCTGTAGAAAACCTTCCCACGGACACCAAAGGATCAGGATGTTGTGGGTGACGACCTTCAGCATCGAGGCCCGGCACTGCGACCAATAGCTTCGCGCGTTGACGGCCGAGCCGAGCCGCCGCTTGACCATGCTGACGACCGTCTCGGCCTGCCAGCGCTGCCCGTAGCCGGTCAGGTGCAGG
>CAZMDT010000127.1:0-8191 GCA_964564965.1 uncultured Planctomycetaceae bacterium
AGTTGAGCGGCAGTAGAGTCGCTACCGGAGATATCCTCGATTATCAAATCCAGCGGCGGGACATTCGTATCCGTAATCTGCAGTCCGGTTCCGGCGGCATTGATGGTGACGGTGACGTTCGGATCGCCGAGTTGCGCCTCGATCTGGCTCATCACATCGCCAATGGTCGTCGCCCCGGAAAGGTCGATAGTCTGGTTAATGCTGCCATCTTCGCTTCTAATGCGCAATTGACCCGGTTCAAGATCGACACCTTTGCCGGAGTTCAGGTTTGCCAACGGTGTGGCGGCGGTAATCACGGGATCGTCGCTGGCGACCAGACGAATGTTGTTGCCCTCGTCGCCGATGACGGCGGTCACGTTGCTGATCCCACCGGCAACAAGCTGCGCGTTTATCGCGTCAATGACCTCGCCAACCGTCGTCGGCGCGGCCGGAACGTTCAGGTCGACGGTCACGGTGACATCGGTGTTGACGTTCTTGATGGTCAGAGTGCCGGTGGTCAGATCGATGCCGGCGCCGTCATTGAGCGCACTCAGAGCCGTAGCTGCCGACAGGCCAACATTGAGGTCGGACTCCTCGCCGAGCACCGACACGTACACCCGCGCCGTCAGCAGGTCCTCGGCTACCTCCACCCGCGTCACCGACGTTCGGGCCGGGTCGATCCGAGGGTCCGACAGCCGTGACAGCACGATCTGCCCGATCGTGTCGCGCATCAGGCTGTTGATGCGTTCGGTTCTGCGGCTCATCGGCGTTTCAGCACCACTCGATCTCGTGGTCCACCAGGAGCATGTCGCGATGGGCGGACGCGAGGTTCACGATCCGCTGCAGCGCTCCCTCCATGTAGCGCCGGTCGGCCCCGACCATCGCCACGGCCAGGACGGCGCGGCGTTGGCTGTCGTGCCCGTCCACCTCCGCCACGCTCACGTTGTAGGCGTTGCCGAGGCGCGTCTTGAAGCCCTTCAGCACCCGCCGCTTGTCCTTCAGGCTCGTCGCCTGCGCCACGTGCAGCGTCAGATGCAGCAGTCCAACCGTCGTGGGCATCGCTTGGCGCTGGACCTTTCGCTCGGCTCGCCCGCCGCGCGAGCCGTCCCGCTACAGCGTCCGTGCCACCTCGACCTGCCGGTAGAACTCCAGCACGTCGCCTTCCTTGATGTCGTCGTATCCGGCAATCTTGAGGCCGCACTCCATGTCCGCCCGCACCTCGCGGACGTCGTCCTTGAATCGCCGCAGGCTATCGAGCGGTCGGCCGTCCTCGATGATGATGTTGTCGCGCGTGATGCGGACCGTGGCGTTCCGGTTCACCACGCCGTCAGTCACGTAGCAGCCGGCGACGGTGCCGATGCGCGAGACCCTGAACACCTGGCGGACCGCGGCGTGCCCGAGCACCTCCTCGCGGACCTCGGGCGCGAGACCCTCCTCCAGGGCCCGGCGGATGTCCTCGGTGATGTCGTAGATCACGCGGTACTGACGGATGTCCACGCCGGAGCCCTCCGCCAACTGGCGTGCGGCGGGGTCGGGCACGACGTTGAAGCCGATGATGGTCGCCTCCGACGCCTCCGCCAGCGTCACGTCGCCGGTGCTGATGCCGCCCACGCCCGCGTGCAGGATGTTCACCCGCACTTCCTCGGTGCCCAGCTTCTCCAGCGCCCCAACCAGCGCCTCCGCCGAGCCCCGCACGTCGGCCTTGACGATCAGCTTGACCTCTTTCACCTCCCCCGCCTCGATCCGGGCGAGCAGCCCCTCCAGGCCCGTCTGCGGACTAACCGCCAGCGACTTCCGGCGGTCCCGCTCCATTCGGCTTTCCGCGATCGTCCGCGCCCGGTCGATGTCCTCGGCGACCACGAACCGATCGCCCGCGTCGGGCACGTCGCCGAGGCCCGAGACCTCCACGGGGGTCGAGGGTCCCGCCTGCGCCACGGGCCGGCCCATGTCGTCCAGAATCTGCCGCACACGCCCGTAGCCCCGCCCCGCCAGCACCACGTCACCGACGTGCAGCGTCCCGTCGCGGATGAGCAGGCGCGCCACGGCGCCCTTTCCGGGGTCCATCTCGGCCTCGATGACGTACCCGGTCGCCGGGGCCTCGGGCTCGGCCTTCAGCTCGAGCAGCTCGGCCTCCAGGCTGAGGATCTCCACGAGGTCGTCGATGCCCTTGCCGGTGACGGCGCTGGTCTGGATGACCTCGACCTCGCCGCCCCACTCGCGCGGGCTGAGGTTGTGCTCCGCCAACTGCCCCAGCGCCCGCTGCACGTTGGCGTTCGGCACGTCGATCTTGTTCAGCGCCACGACGACCGGCACTTCGGCCGCCCGGGCGTGGCTCATCGCCTCGATAGTCTGCGGCATCACCCCGTCGTCGGCGGCCACCACCAGCACCACCACGTCCGTCATGTTCGCCCCGCGGGCGCGCATCGCCGTGAACGCCTCGTGCCCGGGCGTGTCCAGGAACACCACGTGCCTGTCCGCCATGTCGTAGCGGTAGGCGCCGATGTGCTGCGTAATGCCGCCCGCCTCGCCCTCGGCCACCCGCGTCTTCCGAATGTAATCCAGCAGGGACGTCTTGCCGTGGTCGACGTGCCCAAGGAACGTGACGACCGGGGCGCGGGCGACCTGCTCGCCCTTCTCACGGGCAGCAAGCTTCTCCATGAGCTCTTCCTCGGGCGTCTTGGGGCGCGAGACGACCAGTTCGATGTCGTAGTCCACCGCGATGCCCTCGGCAAGCTCGCGGCTGATCACCTGGTTGACGGTGGCGATCACGCCCTGGCCCAGGAGCCTCTTGATGATGTCGGCGCTCTTGATGCCGGTGGCCGCCGAAAGGCCCTTGATCGTGATGGGCTCCTCGATCTCTATGCGCCCGGTCCTGGTGCTCGGCCCGACGGCCCCCCCGCCCCGCGACACGCGGGCGCGGTGCCGGCGAAGCCCGCCGCTGGCGGCCGCCAGCCGCTCCGAACGCTCCGCCAGGTCTTGGTCGCGCCACTCCTTCAGGTGCTCGCCGCTGTCGCCGGTGCGCCCGCCGCGACGGCGCGGGCTTCGCCGCTTGGTCCGCCGGCGCTCCCCCTGTCGGGCCTCCTCCTCGGTCGCCGCGGGCTTGCCGCGCCCGCCGGGCACCGCCCGGGGCCCGTGCCCGACCTCGATCAGCGGCGGGCGGCGCGGCGGCCTGCTGACCGACTCCGGACGCTCCACGCGGACCACGCGCGGACCCTTGAGTTCGGCGGGCTTGGGGACAACCTGCGGGCCGGCGGGCTTGACGACGTCCGGCTCGGGCTGCTCGGGCTGCTCGGGCTGCTCGGGCTGCACCTCGGGCTGCTCGGGCTCGGGCGGCGCTTCGGGCGCGGCCGCCTCGGCGCCGGCGGGTCCGGCTTCGGCGGCTGCCGCCGGGGCCTCCGCCGCGGGCGCCTCCTCGGCGGGCTGGGCCTCGATCAGCTCGGGGCCGGCTTCGGCGACGACCGCCGGGGCCTCCGAGACCTCAGGCCCCTCGGGCTCTTCGGCTTTCGTGCGGCGCCGGCGCCGCTGCTTCGCCGCCTCTCGCCGCGCCCTCTTCAGGTCCACGTGTTCCGCCGTCTCGATGGCCGTGTCCGGACGCCCCTCGCTGAACCACTCCCGGATCGTGGCGTCCAGGCCCGCCGAGAGGGTGGACATGTGGTTCTTGATGTCGAGGCCTTCGGCCCGACATTTCTCGAGCACGACCTTGCTCGTGACCCCGAGGTCTCGCGCCAACTCGAATACGCGCTTTGCCAAGGATACCTCCCGGCAATCGGACTACACGGCCCGCCGTCGGTGCCGGCCACCGGGCCGGTCGAAGCGGCGATGCATGTACACTCAGTCGGGCGTCTGCGTCTGCGGGCTGGGCTCCGCCGCCTCCGGGCCCGCCTCGGCGGGCTCCTCGCCGCCCGTGGCTTCGTCGGCGCCAGCGGCGCCGGCGGGTTGGGCCGCCCCCCCCGCCGCGGCCGCGTCGTGGGGGCCCCCCGCGCCGGCGGTTTCGGCAGCGCCCTCGGCGGCGGCAGCTTCGTCGGCGCCTTCGGCGCCGGCGGTTTCGGCAGCGCCCTCGGCGGCGGCAGCTTCGTCGGCGGCGGCCTCCGTCTCAGCCGGCTCGTCCGCCGTCTGCTCGGCCTGCGCCGCGGCCGCTTTTGACGCGGCCGCCTCGGCCTTCGCTTCCTTCGCCGCCCGTTCCTTTTCTTCCTGCGCCTTCGCCTGCTGGTCGGCGACGCGCTTGGCTTCCTCGGCGGCGCGGATGACGATCCGGCGGGCGAGGTCCTCGTCGAGGCCGAGCTCGTTGACCAGCGGATCCGGCCCGACTTCCTCGACGTCCAGCACGTTGACCATGCCCATCGCGACGATCTGGTCGACGATGGTCGAATCGACGCCCTCGACCTCTCGCAGGGCCTTCTCCAGGACGTCCAGACCGTTGTTGAATTCCGTGGGCGTGAGGATATCGACGTCCCAACCCGTCAGCCGGGCCGCCAGACGGACGTTCTGCCCGCGCTTGCCGATCGCCAGCGAGAGCTGGTCCTCGGTGACCACGACGGTCGCCCGCCCCAGCTCAAAGCACAGGGCGATCTCCGTCACTTCCGCCGGGCGCAGGGCGTTGCCGATCAGCACCTTAGACGAGTCGTTCCATCGGACGATGTTCTCGCCGCCCAGCTCGTCAACGATGCTCTTGATCCGGCTGCCGCGGATGCCCACGCACGCCCCGACGGCGTCCACCTTCGAGTCGAGGCTGTTGACGGCTACCTTCGTCCGGTATCCGGCCTCACGCGCCATCGCCTTCAGCTCGATGATCTTCTCGGCGACCTCGGGCACCTCCAGATCGAACAGCGCCCGGATGAAGTCCGGATGCGACCTCGAGAGGACGATCTTGACGGCCCCGGGCTGCTCGCGGACGTCGAGGACCATCGCCCGGATGCGGTCCTCCTTGCGATGGGACTCGCCGGGGATCTGTTCGCTCCGGGGAAGGATGGCCTCGGTGCGCCCGACGTCCACGATCAGCGACCCGCTCTCGACCCGCGCCACGCGCCCCGTGACCACCTCGCCGCGGCGCTGCAGGTACTCCTCGTAGATGCTGTCCCGCTCCGCCTCCCGGATCCGCTGGATGATGACCTGCTTCGCCGTCTGCGCGGCGATCCGCCCCAGTTCCTGAACGTCCATCTCGTTGCCGTCAACGGTCGCCTTGATGTCCCCGGTCTGCCGGTCGATCCCCACGTTGATGTCTTCGGTGTCCGGGTTGGCCTTGCGGATGGCCGAGAACATCGCCGCTTCCAGGTCCTCCAAGACCGTCTCGCGGTCGATGTTCTTGTCCCGCGCCAGCCCGTCCACCAGACGCAACAGGTCCTGATTCATGTCTGTTCCTGCTTCTCGGCCGCCCCGCGGCGCCGCCGCACGAAACTATCCACAAAAAAAGTGGGTCGCCTCGCCCACTTCCGTTCCCAACAGCTCCTCAGGCTGCCGGGCGGCTCGTCGGTTCCGCAGTTCAGCACCGGCCGAACTGCGGGCGACCCTCGAGCCGCCCTCGACCTAACCGGGCGGCCCGAGGGGGCGCCAAGCCTCGGCACGAGGCGGGGTCGGCATGGAGCTACGCTCCCACACCGGCTCGGTCTCTGCTCAGGCGAGTGATCACGTCAGTGACTCCCGGCCTGTTTCGCTCCACAAGTCTTGGCGGCTGGGCATTTGTGCAATTCACCTTTCGGCGGCCCGGCAATTCGACCGGCCGCCGTCTCGGCGGGCCCCAAGCCGCGATGCCTATTGCGGAGATTATAGACCACCGGAAGTCACAATCAAACAAAAACTCCAGCGCCTCGGACCCGTTCGACAGACGCCGGCCGGAGGCGGATTCGCCCGGCACTTGCGCCCAAGCCGCGAAGGGCAAAAGAGATACGGTAACCCGCCGCCGGCGCCAACACGAGGCCCGCCACGAGCTTGCGTCGCGGAGGCGCTTGACGTATCCTCTCAGCAACCCACGGGGCCTGTCAGGACGGTGCCATGATCGACATCAGGCTCATTCGCGAAAACCCCGAGCAGTTCGCCCGTGCCGCCGAGGTCAAGCGGTTCAGGCCGGACCTCGAGGCCCTCCTGGAGACCGACCGCCGGCTGATGGACGCGCGCCGGGAACTCCAGGACATCCGGACGGAGCAGAACGCCGCCGGCAAGACAATTGCCAAGCTCAAAGGCGACGAGAAACAGGCCGCCATCGACCGCGTGTCGGACCTGAAGGCACGCGCCAAGGAGCTAAGCGACCTCATCGGTGAGCTCGAGCCGGGGCTCCACGAGCTGATGCTGCTGGTGCCGCAGCCGCCCGACCCGGACGTGCCCGTTGGCGCCGATGACACGGAGAACGTCGAGATCCGCCGCGAGGGCGAGCCGCCGACGTTCGACTTCGAGCCGAAGGATCACGTCCAACTGGGCGAGGCGCTCGACATCATCGACGTGGCCCGGGGCGTGAAGCTCGCCGGGACGCGCAACTACGCCCTCAAGGGCGCCGGCGCGATGCTCCACTACGCCGTTGTCCGCCTCGCCATCGACCAGATGACGGCCAAGGGGTACACGCTGCTCAACGTCCCCATGCTCGTCAACGATTCGGTGATGGAAGGCACCGGCTACTTCCCGCTGTTCCGGGACCAGGCGTACCTGTGCGAGCGTGACGGCCAGGCGCTGGCCGGCACGGCCGAGGTGCCCGTCACCGCGTTCCACGCCGAGGAGATCCTCGAGGCGAAAGATCTGCCGAAGAAGTACGTGTCGCTGTCGACGTGCTTCCGGCGCGAGGCGGGGGCGGCCGGGAAGGACACCTACGGGCTGTACCGCATCCACTTCTTCGACAAGGTCGAGCAGGTCATCCTCTGCCGGAACGACGAGGCGGTCTCCCGGCGGTTCCTCCAGGAGATTCTGGCCAACGGCGAGGACGTGCTGAAGGCGCTGGAGCTGCCCTACCGCGTGGTGAACGTGTGCACGGGCGACCTGGGGCTGGGGCAGGTGCAGAAGTTCGACATCGAGACGTGGATGCCGTCGCGCGGCAGCTACGGCGAGACGCACTCGGCGAGCCGGTTCCATGAGTTTCAGGCGCGGCGGCTGAACATCCGGTACCGCGGCGAGGACGGCAAGCCGCAGTTCGTCCACACGCTCAACAACACCGTCATCGCCAGTCCACGGATTCTGATCGCGATCCTGGAGCTCTACCAGAACGCCGACGGCTCGATCACCGTCCCCGACGCCCTGCGCCCCTACATGGGCGGGATGGAGCGCATCGAGCCGAGGGCGTAGAGGAGCCTCCGGCGCAACGCGGAGACCCAGAGGGCCGGAGAGCCGAAGGAACTCACGGCGGGGCGGCGGGCGGGGGGCTGTTGATGTCTCGTGTCTCCGGGCCTCTGTGTCGATACAAGGAATGCCGAGAACCGACATCGGCATTGCGGGAGGGGCTGCTCCCGAACGCAGCAGGAGCCGGCGAATGGTCGTCGTCATGAAACCCGGCGCGACGGAAGCGCAGGTCGAGCACGTCGTGCAACTGGTCCGCGATTTCGGGCTGAAGGAGCACGTGATCCGCGGCACGGACCGTACGGTCGTGGCGTGCATCGGCGACAAGCGGATGGTCGACAAGGGCGCCATCGAAACCGCCCCCATGGTCGAGCGGATCGTGCCGATTTTGTCGCCGTACAAGATGGCCTCCACGGAGGTGAAGAAGGAGCGCACGCAGGTCCGCATCGGCCCGCAGGGCTTCCTCGTCGGCGGCAAGCGCGTCGGAATCATCGCGGGGCCCTGCTCCGTCGAAAGCCGCGACCAGCTCCTCCGCACCGCCGACGCGGTGAAGGCCGCCGGCGCCGTCGGGCTCCGCGGCGGGGCGTTCAAGCCGCGCACCAGTCCCTACAGCTTCCGCGGGCTCGGCGTCGAGGGGCTGAAGATCCTCGCCGAGGCGCGCAAGCGCACCGGCCTGGCCGTCGTTACGGAGGCCGTCAGCCTCGAGCACATCCGCCCCGTCGCCGACTACGCCGACGTCATCCAGATCGGCGCCCGCAACATGATGAACTACCACCTGCTCGACACGCTCGGCGGGGTGGGCAAGCCGGTGCTGCTCAAGCGCGGCATGAGCGCCACGCTCGAGGAGTTCCTGCTCGCCGCGGAGTACGTCATCAACGCCGGCTGCTCGCAGGTCATCCTCTGCGAGCGCGGCATTCGAACCTTTGAGGACTACGTCCGCAACACGCTGCCGCTGGCC
>CAZMDT010000128.1:0-8127 GCA_964564965.1 uncultured Planctomycetaceae bacterium
CGAGGCCCTCTTCCATAAGCGCCATCGTGGTGAACTTGAGCATGATGCTCGGCCCGCAGACGAAGGCGAGGCAGTTGGCCTTGTCGACGTCGAGGTCCTTCAGCAGCGTGGTGACCACGCCGACGCGCCCGCCCCAGCCCTCCTGCGGGCGGTCGATGGTGGACGTGAAGTCGACCTTCGGGTGCCGCGCCCACGCGTCCCACTCGTGGCGGTAGAGCAGCTCCTCCACGCACCGCGCCCCGTACCGTATGCTCAGCCGCCGGACGCCCTCCATGTCCTCCAGCAGCGCCAGGATCAGCGCCCGCAGCGGCGCCAGCCCCACGCCGCCGCCCACGACCAGCACGTCCTTGCCGTGCGTCTTGTCGAGGGGATAGCCCTTGCCGAACGGCCCCCGCACCCCCAGCGTGGCGCCGGCCTCGCACGCGTGCAGCCGGTCCGTCACGGCCCCCGTCTTGAGGATGGTGATCGCCAGCCGGTCGGCGACGGCCGGCGAGCTCGACGGCGTGAACGGCGCCTCCCCCACGCCCGGCAGCGTGAGCTGCACGAACTGCCCCGCCCGGAACGGCACGGGCGATTGCGGGGTCACCACGAGCGTCTTGATCGTCGGGGTCTCGGCGATCACCTCGGTGAGCGTTGCGGTCTGCGGGATGAGCGTGCCGGCCGAAATCATTGCGAGGTCTCCCCGGCGCTGCGGCAGAGCCGGTCGACCACCTCGCGGATGTCGATGGCGCCGAGGCAGGCGTCGATGCACCGCCCGCAGCCCACGCAGCCGAGCAGCCCGTACTGCTGCGGCGAGTAGGTGAACTTGTGCAGCACGCGGTTCGCCAGCCGGCTGGACAGCTTCGCCTTCGGCGTCAGCTTCATGTGCACGCCGCCCGCCATCCGGTTGTACGTGCTCAGCAGGCAACTGTCCCACGTGCGGACGCGTTCGAACGCCTCCGGCCCGAGAAGCTGGTCGTACAGGTAGAAGCAGTGGCACGTCGGGCAGACGTTCGTGCAGGCCGCGCACTCCACGCAGTCCGCCGCGAACCGCTGCCACGCCGCGTCGTCGCCCTCCGGCAGCGCCGGCTGGCTCTTGTCGTCCGCCGAGAAGCCGAACGCCTCGTTCTGCCCGCGGACGCGCGAGGTCATCGCCTCGCGGGCGCGGTCGCGCGCGGCGAGCTGCTGCGGCGTGGCCTCGGCGCCGCCGTCGCCCAGGAGCTGCCGGCCCTTCTCGGTGGCGGCCTCGACGAGCCAGCCGCCGTCTGAGGCGCTGAGGTTGACGTCGTAGCCGTCCTCGGGGTAGGGCTTGCCCCCCACGAGCGTGCAGCAGCACGACGCGGCGCAGTCGGCGCAGTCGCACGAGACGATCGTCATCCCCTCGCGCCGCGCGCGGTAGGCCGGGTCCGAGAACTCCCCCTCCAGCATCACCTGGTCCAGGTAGCGCATCGCCCGCAGCTCGCAGGCCCGCACGCCGACCACGACGGTCTGATCGGTTTGGGTCGCGGTGGCGGCGCCGCCGGCCTGGCCGTAGCGGCCGACGGATTCGGCCGCCGTCAGCAGGAAGCCCTTGGGGCTCTGCGCCGCGCGGGGAAGCCTCAGGCCCTGCGGATCGACGGGGACGTCCGGCCCGAGGGCCTCGAGCCAGGCCGAGGCCGTCTCGCCGGTCCTCCTCGAGACGGTAACGGGCCCGAAGACAGCCCGCCCCTCGCGCGGCCGCAGGAGCGCGACCAACTCACCCTCTGACACATGCCACGTCGCCATAGCCGCCATCCGTGCTTGAAATGGTTGTCGTCGTTACGCGGCTGCGAGCAAACGGCACGGTCGAACGAGGCGGTCAGCAACAGATGAACCGCCGGACAAATGACCGCATTGACAAACGCCCGGCAGAATCACAAACCGCCGGGCCGGGTACTACCACAAGCACACACTACAGAGTTGGCCGGAGGGCGGTCAAGCACTTCGGGAATTTTTTCACAGTCTCTCTCTCGCCCGGCGCGGCCACCTGTTGCATCGGCGGGCGCGGGCCGGTAGGCTACGGCCCGCGGCGCCTCGCCCCGCGCGGCGCCGGGCGCCGCCGCCGGCGTGATTCCGGGAGAGCCGACATGGCCAAGCACGTTCTAATCGTCGACGATGACCCCGACGTCCGCGACGCGACCTCCATGGTCCTCACGGGCGCGGGCTACGCGGTGAGCGAGGCGTCCAACTCCAAGGAGGCCGAGCAGGTCCTTCGCGACCGCCCCGTCGACCTGATCCTGCTCGACATCATGATGGACGTCGAGACGGAGGGCTTCCACTTCGCCTACAAGGTCCGCCGCGACGAGAAGCTCAAGGACATCCCCATCATCGTGCTGACCTGCATCGAGGAGAAGACGGGCGAGCGGATCGAGCCGGAGAAGGCCGGCGACTACCTGCCCGTGCAGGCGTTCCTCCGCAAGCCCCTCGACGCCGGCGAGCTCACCGCACGGATCGCCGAGCTCATCGGCTAGCGGCTCACGCCCCGCCGGCCGCCGGGGCCTCGGGCTGCGGGGCGGCCTCTCCGTAGGCATGGTCCGCGTTCACCCGCCATACGTCGTGCCGCTCGCCCACGAGGTTCCGCGCCGCCAGCATGCCCGTCAGCATCGAGTGGTCCTGGTTGTTGTAGCGGTGCATGCCGTTGCGCCCCACCGTCTGGAGGTTGCGGACCGTCGCGAGGAAGCCGCGGACCAGGCGGAGCCTCGTGCGGTACCCGTCGTCGTAGACGGGGTAGGCCCCCGGCTGGCGGACGACCGTGCCGTCGGCGACCTCGCCGCGGCGCGCCAGCCCCAGCACCTCCAGCTCCCGGGCCGCCAGGTCCATCAGCGCCGCCGCCGGCATGGACCACAGCGCGTCGCCCTCGTCGCAGAAGTATTCCATCCCCAGGCAGCTCCTGGCGCTGTCGGGCACCATCGCCGCCGACCAGTTGCCGAAGTTCTGAATTCGCCCCACCCGCACCTCCGGCGAGTGGATGTACAGCCAGTTGTCCGGGAACAGCCCCGCGCGATCGACGATCAGCGCCACGAGCACGAACGCCCGGTAGCGCAGCCCGTCGGCCGCCGCGAGCACCGCCTCCGGCGGCGGGGGCCACAGACGCCCGATCAGCTCCGGCAGCGCCATGCTCGAAATGAAGCTCTCGCCCGCGACCTCCTCGAACGACCCGCCCCGGCGGACGGTCGCCGATTCGATGCGGTCGCCGCGGCGGCTCAATCGCACGACCTCGGCCTCGTGGCTGACGGTCCCGCCCGCCGCCGCGACCTTCTCCGCCAGCCGCTCCCACATCATCCCCGGGCCCAGCACGGGGTAGTGGAACTCCCCGATGAGCGACCGCGCGCCGTCCGTGCCGAACAGCGCATTCCTGACGGCCGCCCCGAGCGACAGGCTGCCGATCCGCTGCACCGCCCATTCCGCGCGGATGCGGCTGCACGGGATGCCCCAGACCTTCTCGGTGTAGGTCTGGAAGAACATGCGGTACAGCCGCTCGCCGAAGCGGTTGATGACCCACTGCTCGAAGGTCCGCTGCCGGCGGTGGGGGCGCAGGCGGGCGCGGGCGTAGCTGGCCAGGCAGCGGAGGCTCTCGCCGAGCCCGAGGTTCCGCAGCGTATCGCGCGCCCGAAGCGGATAGCTGAACAGCCGCCCCCGGTAGTGAATCCGCGACAGCCGGCGAACGGTCAGCAGGTCGCCGTTCAGCGTCTCGTTCCACAGCCGGCGGATCTCCTCGCTGCGGGTGTAGAAGCGGTGCCCCCCGATGTCGAAGCGGAAACCGCGGTAGGCCTCCGTCCGTGCGATGCCGCCGACGGTGTGGAGCCGCTCCAGGACCAGGGGGCGGACGCCCCGCCGCGTCAGCTCGTGCGCGGCGGCCAGGCCCGCCGGGCCGGCACCGACGATGATGGCAGGGGCATGGGGCATCAGCTTCGCTCCGCCTTCGCGGCGGCCTCGACCGGCGGCGCCCCCGCGTGCAGCCACGGGGCCCGCCGGCATCTCAGCACACGGCGGACAAGCCCGACCGCGAATGCCAGCCCGCCGTACACATAGTAGGCCCAGTGCCACGGGACCGCTCTGACGACGAACCACAGCCCGCGCTTGCGGTAGAGAAAGCGGTACACCGGCAGGTTCACCGCCAGCAGCAGCACCGCGAGGCCCCCGGCGCCCGCGAACAGCCACGGCCGAAAGGCCCCGCCCACCAGCGCCGCGAGCATCGCCCAGGCCAGCAGGACGCTGAGGCGGGCGGACCAGGAGAGGTTCAGGTCGCTCGGCGCCCGGCGGTGGGTGAGGATCAGCTCCGTCCACGGCAGCGCGCGGTACAGGATGTCCGCCTTCAGCAGCGAGCCGATGGTCCAGACCTTGTGGTGCTTGACCTGAAGGTCTTTGAGCAGCCGTATCCTTTGGCCGGCGGCGACGAGGCGGTAGCCCAGCTCGATGTCCTCCACGCAGGGGCGGCTGTAGCGCTCGTCGTACCCGCCGACGGCCTCGAAGACCGACCGCCGCATCGCCCCGCAAGCCGCCCAGAACGTGAATGCCTCCTCCCGCCCCCGCTGGTGGACGTAGTGGTGCATGAGGTTCTTGTACTGCGACAGGAAGTTGCCGGCCGCCGGGGCGTCGTCGTACGAGCCGAACAGCGCCGCCAGCGACGCGTCGTCGCGGAACGCGGCGGCCACGCGGGCGACGGCGTCCGGCTGGACGGTTACGTCGGAGTCGAGGAACAGCAGCACCTCGCCCGAGGCGGCGCGGGCGCCGGCGTTGCGGGCGCGGGCCGGGCCCCGGCTGGCCGGAAGGGCGATCACGCGGGCGCCCGCCTCCCGGGCGAGCCGCTGCGCGTCCTCGTCGGCGCCGTCGACCACGACGATCAGCTCCGCCGGCGCCGGGCGGCAGCGGCCGACGCTCGCCAGGCACTGCGCGAACGCCGCCCCGCCCCTGCGCACCGGGACGACTACCGAAACCGGAAGCCCTTCTTCGATGGACATCTCCTCGCCCTGCGCGGAGCCGCGCCGCGCCTGTCCGCCGATTATCCCCGCCACGGCCGCCCGGGGGCAAGGGATCACGCATCCGCGCCGACGGCCGCACGCGTTGTGAGGGCACGCCCCGGGTGATAGAATCGCCATATGCGGCGGGCCGCGACGGGGCGGCTCGCCCCCGGCCGAGGTCATGGACAAGATCGACGAACTCCGAAAGCGGCTCGACGCGCTGGGCCGCGCCCGCCGGGCGGACGCGGAGCGCGAGGACCTGCGCCGCGGCCTGCGCAAGCGGCGGTCGGGCGCCGGCGAGGCCACCGAAGCGCGGCCGGCCGAGGGCCGGCGGCCGCCCGTGGGGCCCATCGTCTTCCAGCGCGACCTGCCGCGCCGCGAGCCGCCCAGGCCGCAGGCGCTCGGCCCCGCCGGGCCGTTCGTCTCGCTCGATGACGCCCTCGCCGAAAGCGGCGCCCTCGCCGCCGACGGCTCGGGCGTGGTCATCGTCGATCGCCGCGCCGACGGCGACGAAGGCCTGTCGCTGGCGGAGGCCCTCCGCGCGGCCGTGGCGTCGCGCGACTCCGGGCTGTGGCGGCAGCTCGGGCACATCGGCTTCGAGGCGGCCCTGCGCCCGGAGGACCTGGTGCTGTTCGACCTGGAGACCACGGGGCTGACCTCAACGCCGCTGTTTCTCATCGGGGCGATGGTGTTCGACGGCGGGGCGCTGGTGTCGCGGCAGCTCTTCGCGCGGGACTACTCGAAGGAAGCGGCGGTGGTGGAGCGGTTCATCGCGATGGCGGGCGGGCGGAAGCTGCTGGTGTCGTTCAACGGCCGGTCGTTCGACCTGCCTTACGTGGCGACGCGGGCGGCCGCCAACGGCCTCGCCTGCCGGTTTGAGCAGCCGCACCTGGACCTGCTGCACGCGGCCCGGCGGGTGTGGGGCCCGCGGGCGGGGCGCGGAGCGGCGGGGGTGCCGGACTGCCGGCTTCAGACGCTGGAGCGTCACATCTGCGGCCGCCTGCGGGCCGGCGACATCCCCGGGCATCTGATTCCCGAGGCGTATCACGAGTTCGTCCGCACGGGCAACGCCTGCCGGATGGTCAGCGTCCTGGAGCACAACTACCTGGACCTGCTGACCATGGCCGACCTCATCGCCCGCCTGCCCCCGCCAGAGCCCTAAGGCCCGAGCACTCACCGGGATCCGCGGATGGACGGATCCGGGGAGAAGCGCAGGAAGCGGGCAGGGATGAACGGGAGGCAGAAGAAGCACCAGTGGTTGGCGCGGGCGCGAACAAGACGGGATGCGAGGTTGAGGCAACGAGACAACAAGAAGACGCAGCGCGAGCGGTCCTTGGTCCGGGAGTTCCTGCGGCATGCCGGTTTCCCCTTCAGGGATCGGGGTTTCCGCAGCGTAGAGACCGTCCCGGGCCCAGACTGGACGGGGACGTGCCTGGTCGATGGTCACTGGCAGCGCATCGGCATCGAGGTGACTGAGTACCAGACAGATGCCACGTTCAAGGGGTCGCCAGGACGGATGCGTGACGGACTGTTCCAGGCCGTGTGGAGGCACCTCGAGCCGCTTCTTGCCGGCCACCCCCCTGCACGACACTACTTCGGCAGTATCTACTTCGACCGGCGCAACCCCTTGCGGCAGCGCGACGCGAAGGCGCTTGCGTACGAGCTGTTCGCGTTCGTCACCGACCATGTCGATGCGATACCCACGAAGGGGCTCCGTGCCTTTGGGCGCACAGGGCAGTATCCCTGGGATCCCGGTGACTTCGACCGGTACCCACTGCTGAAGGCTCACGTGGACAAGCTGTGGGTGTTTCCGGTGTCGGCCATCGCGCAGGCCTATCTGTGGAGCTACAGCAACGCCGCGTGTGTGGGCGTTGTCCCGCCCGTCGTGATGCGGCTGCTATCGGACAAGGCTGCGAAGGTCAGCGGGTACGACACCCGCAACACCGCGGAGCTCTGGCTCCTCATCTGCGCGGGCGTAGCGGTGCCAACAGATTCGGCCGGCCCGCAAGCGTGCGCGAAGGACCTCATCTGCCCCAAGATCAGCAGTGCCGCAAGGTCGTCAGGCTTCGACCGCGTCTTCTTCTGGGAGCGGGCACACGGTTGGGACCTGAGACTGGATGAAGCTCCCAGCTCAGCCTGAAAGGCTGAGACAGCGAAGCCCAGAGCAGAGCGAAGCGCCGCCCTGGGTCACCGGCCGCAACCGAGGCTCAGCCTGAAAGGCTGACACAGCGAAGCCCAGGGCAACGCCCCGGGTGGGAACGTCGCCGAACCGGGAAGCCCTGAAAGGGCGAGACAGAAGGGGCACACCACGCCGCAACCGCTCGCGACGGGTCAGGTCGTTCATGGTGGTGGCCGAGACACTTGGGCCGAGGTAGGCTAGCCGTCCGGCCCCTCGCCCGCAAGCTCGGCCGGCTGTCGTCCGCGCCAGCCCGGCAGGACCGCCGACGGAAGTTAGGGGTTTGTATGCACTTTGTCGGCGTGGTAGGATGTGCGCCCGGCGACGCCCCTGTTCTCCTGTGGTTCTCTGGGGCTCCGTGCCTCTGTGGTGACGGTGCGCGATGGACATTGACGCGTTCTTGAAGGATATCCAGGCGGCGGCCGAGTACGGCGGGCAGGTGGTCCACGTCCACGACGTGCCCGCGCGCCGGGGTCAGTACGCCGCCTGGCCCGCGGGGCTCGCCGAGCCGGCGCGGCGGATGCTGGCGTCCCTGGGCATCGAGCGGCCCTACAGCCACCAGGCGGAGGCGCTCCGCGCCGTCGGCGACGGCAGCGACGTGCTCGTCACCACCGGCACGGCCAGCGGCAAGAGCCTGTGCTACCTGGTGCCGATCGTGGAGATGCTCACGGGGGAGCAAGAAGAGACAGCAGGGGGGACAGGCGAGACGCCTGCCGTATCAGCAGAGAGCACGGCCCTGCTGCTTTTCCCGACGAAGGCGCTCTGCCAGGACCAGTTCCGCGCGTTCCGCGGCGGTCTGGCGGCGGCGGGCATCGGCGACGTTCTGGCCGGCGTCTACGACGGCGACACCCCCGGCACGCTCCGCCGAAAGCTCCGCGACCACGCCCGCGTGGTCTTCTCCAACCCCGACATGGTCCACGCCGTCATCATGCCGCAGCACGCCCGCTGGGCGCGCTTCCTCGCCGGCCTGCGAATCCTCGTCCTCGACGAGCT
>CAZMDT010000129.1:0-8106 GCA_964564965.1 uncultured Planctomycetaceae bacterium
CCCTCTACATTTGCGGGCATGGGCGGCGCGCGACCATGCTCGTCGAGCTGATGCGCACGCGGGAGTTCTACTCCTCGAAGGGCGAGGTGATCTGGCGCGTCGAGCTGTGGTACTTCGAGAACCAGTACGGCGGCTGGGAGCGCCTGGCGAATCAGGAACGGGTCCTCCGCCGCGAGCGCGTCGGCCCGGACGTCTGGCGAACCTTCGCCGTGGCGTACTATCCTGAGCTGAGCGTCTACGTTGACCCGGATGGGAAGAGCGCGCCCGTCAGGTTCGCGCTGCCGGAAGGCGTTGACGCCGCCCGCGGCCGCCCGGCGAACACGAAGCCCGAGCTCGATACCGTGCCACACATTCTCGGCCTGGACGTGACGGCCAAGGCCCCGGCGAGCCGTCCCGCCGGGGGCACCGTCCGGCCCGGCGCCCCGCCGCATGCGGGCCGAAATGAGTGAACGGCGGGGGGGCACGGCCCTGCTAAGGTGGCCCGCCGACCGCGCCGATAGCTAGAAGGTAGCTTCCTGGAGGTGCGCGCCATGCGCAGGCTGGTGATCTTGCTGGCGGGGGTTGTCGCGGGGTGTGGCGGGGCGTCGTTGTCGCCCGTGGGGCCGGCGTACATCAGGCCCACGGTGGCGGTGATGAAGTTCGACAGCCGCGCCTCCGTGCCGACCGGCTGGAACCTGGGGGAGGGCATGAAGGACATCCTGGTCGACCGGCTGGTCGCCACGGGGCGTTTCCACGTCATTGAGCGGCCGGAGCTGGAGCTCATCATGAAGGAGCTTCAGTTCCAGCAGACCGGCGCCACCCGCAGCCATAACCGTGCCAAGCTCGGCCGGCTCAAGAACGTCGAGTACCTCGTCAAGGGCACGATCACCGACTTCGGGCACGTTTCGACCACCGGTGGCTTCGCCGAATGGGCCGATCGCCTCGACGTGTTCGGCAGCAAACACCGCGCCGTCCTCGGCATGACGCTCTACATCGTCGAGGTCGAGAGCGGCGAGATCATCTGCTCCGAAAGCCTCGAGGAATCGGTGTCCGCCAACGACCTGAACATGAAGGCTGCGTACAAGGACATCAGCTTCGGGGGGCACGTGTTCTACCGGACGCCGCTGGGGCGCGCCACCGCACGCGTGATGGACAGGGCCGTCCGGCGGATCGCCGACGACGTCGCCGTCAGGCCCTGGCAGCCGAAGATCGCCCAGGTCAACGCCCGGAGCGTCATCATCAACGGCGGACAGAACCGCGCCGTCCGGCCCGGCGACCAGTACGAGGTGCTGGCCCTTGGCAGGCCGGTGATCGATCCGGACACGGGCGACGTGATCGGGCATTCAGCCGGGGGCGTGCTGGCGCGAATCCACGTCGTCGAGGTGCATCCGGGCTATGCCGTGGCGGAGGTGGTGCAGGGCGTGGCAGGTGACTTGGAGCCGGGGCAGAGGTGCCGCTCGGCTGCGGCGATTTTGCCGGCGCACCAACCCCCGAAGGCATCGGAGGCGCCCGTGCCCACGGCGCTGCCCGCCGTCGGCGGGGACAAGCCAACCGCGGCACCGGCGCCGTTCGTGCGCCGCGATGGCATCAGCGTTACCATCGGCGGCGACCTGACCGTCGACGCCACCGCTTCGAAGTAGCCCGTTCGCTATCGCGGCCCGCCCCCCCGGCCGCGCCCGGGCTGGATGCCCCGCTCCTCCATCCGCTTCATCATCGCCTTGCGGAACTCCGCATGCTGGGCCCGTTCGACGGGATCGGAGCTCTCGATGCGCTCCTTCAGCCGCTCGGGCGAAAAGCCCCGCCGGCGCTCGTCCTTGCCCGACGTGGCGTCCTTGGCGTCCTTGGCGCCTTCCTGTGCCCGCGGCAGGCGATCTGCGCTGTCTCGCCGGGCTGCGGCTGCCGCCTCCCACTGCCTGCGGCGCTGCTGCATCTCGTCGATGAGCTGGTCGAGGTAAGCGGTCCTCTCGGCGGCCGGAAGCTCGCAGTACGTCTTCGCCTGCTCCGCCATCCGCCGAGCCATCTCCTGCTGCCGCTGCTCGCGGACGGGCTCGAGGTTCTTGCGGAGCTGCTCGCGCTGCTGGTCGGTCAGTTCGGCGCCCCGGCCCGGGCCGAAGCCGCGCCCCGGGCCACCGCGGCCGCCCTGCGTGCCCCGCGCCTCGCGAAGCCGTTCCATGTACGCCACACGCTGCTCCGATGGCAGCACGCCGAACTGCTCCGACGCGAGGTACGCCGTCACTTCCTGCGTCGTGGCCACGTGCGGGTCCGGCTGGAGGTCGGCGGCTGCCGTGGGGTCCCATGGCCGCCAGAGCACCATCGCCACGGTGCCGATTACAGCCACGCCCCCGGCCGCGATGCCGATCGCTTTCCAGCTCATGTGCGGTTCCTACTCCAGATCGCCGACGTGCCCGTCGGCAAAGAGATAGTTCCTTGACCCGGGCTTGGTGTCCTGGCCGTGGAACGACTCGTAGTCGTACATGACCGGTGTTACGTCCTCGCCGAACCGCCGGGACAGGAACGACTGGCCCACCTCGCACCCGCCGAGCGCGCTGTTGTACTCGTAGCTGGAGCCTTCCGTCCGGAAATACGTCCGCTCTGTGTCGGACGGGCAACGGAGCACTTCCGGCGTGGCGAGGTACGGCTTGAGCACCTTCGCGATCGGCGGGTCCTCGTTCAGATGCGCCGAAGGCAACTGGGCCGCCACGGGCATGACCTGGTTGAACTCATGCAGATAGAGTTGCATCGCGGCGCCGGCGTCGTGCAGGTTCGTGGCGCACGTTGTCCGCCGGGCCATCACCATCGCCTGGCTGAGGGCCGGGTAGAGCACGCCCACCAGCAGGCCGATGATGCCGATGACGATCAGCAGTTCGACCAGCGTGAACGCACGCGGCCTCTGGACGCGCCTGCGGGCGCCCGCTGCCGTGCGACTGTGGTGGGTGCTTCCGGGCATGCTTCGCAGCTCCCGGGCCGGGGCAGGGGAGCATCTCCGGCCTCTGGAATACTTAACGCCGTTGCCGCCGCGTTTATGCATATGCCCCCGCCCCCGTCGCGTGTTTTCCTCCGCCCAGACCGTCCGCCCCGCCTGAAGGCCGCCTGAGGCCGATGTGGGCGGTCCCTGCTTCGTGCGCCCGCTTCCGCTCTTGCTGAACTGTTCTCTGCTGCCTCTGCGGCTAGCGCGTCTGCACGATCAGGTCGAGCTCGACGGGGGCATCCAGCGGCAGCTCGGCGGCGCCGATGGCGCATCGCGTGTGCCGCCCAGCGTCGCCGAAGATCTCCGCCAGCATCTCGCTGGCGGCGTTGGCGACCTGGGCTTGCCCCATGAAGCCCGGCGAGGAGCTCACGAACACGTTCATTCGCACGACCCGCACGACGGCGTCGAGCGTTCCGAGCTCCGCCCGCACGGCCGCCAGCGCGTTGCGTACGCACTGCCGCGCGGCCGCCTGGGCCGCCTCCAGCGAGACCTCCGCCGGCACCTTGCCGGTGCAGACGAGCTGGCCGTCCTGCATGGGGATCTGCCCGGCCGTGAAGACCAGCTCCCTCGCGCGGACGGCCGGGACGTAGGCGCCCACCGGTTCTGCGGGCGCCGGCAGGTCAATCCCCAGTGCCTTCAGATTCTGCTCCGGCGTCATCGTCGCTCTCCGCAGGCCTGCCGGCGTCGCCGCGGGCGTGGCGGGGCTCGGCGACGTACGTTCCCGCATCGGCCTCCGCTTCCGGTGCGCCTGCCTCTTCCGCCGCCGCGGGCGATTCCTCACGGCCGGCGGCGGCTTCCGGTCCTGGCGCGCGGGGATTCAGCCGCAGCCATAGCGTCCCGAAGTTCCCCTTCTGCCGCGCCACAATCCGTCGCTGCCGCACCAGCTCCAGGATCGCCAGGAACAGGCCGACGATCTGGCCCCGCTCGCTGCGCCCCTCGAAGACGCGATCGAAGGTCATGCCGCCCTCGCGCCCGAGGCGGTCAAGGATGTCGGCGGCGTGCAGCTCCACCGGGGTGTCGTCGTAGATGACCTCGTGGTGCGTCGGGCGGTGCCCGATGGCCTCCATCAGCTTGCTGAACGCGTCGAACAGGTCCCAGATCTGCACGTCCTCGAGGTCGATCTCGCCCTCTTCGTCGGCTTCGCCGCGCGGCGGCCTGCGGGCATAGCGCAGGGCCTGCTCGGCCGCGGCGTCCTCTAGGTCGCCCGCGGCGTCCTTGAACGCCTTGTACTCCAGCAGCTGGCGGACGAGCTCGGCGCGGGGATCAACCTCGAGGCCCTCGGCGCCCTCCGCCATTTCCGGGGCGGGCAGCAGCATCCGGGTCTTGATCTCCAAGAGCGTGGCCGCCAGGACGAGGAACTCGCCGGCGAGATCGGGGTCGACGGCCTTGATGTACTCCACGTAGCGGACGTACTGCTCGGTGATCTGGGCGATGGGGATGTCGTAGATGTCCACCTCTTCGCGGCGGATGAGGTAGAGCAGCAGGTCGAGCGGCCCGTTGTAGACGTCCAGGTTGACGCGGTAGTCTTCCATCAGGCTGTAAGGATAGCAGGCGGGGCAGCCGGGAAACAGGGGATGCTTCCGGCCCGGGCCAGTTACGAAGGCGCCGCATCTGGGTGACTGACCTGGGCTACGCGCGGAACGCCTCCGCCGGGCCGAAGGGCGCCAGGCCGACGGTGATGTACCCGTTGATGGCCGAATCCCGCTGCTCGTGCCCGAAGCGCCACATGCGGCGGCACATCTCGCGGACGACCGGCTGCTTGTCGGGCTCGCCGATGAGATTGCTCATCTCGTGGGGGTCGGCCCGCAGGTCGTACAGCTCGTCCACGTCGAAGCCGTTGTAGACGTATTTCCACTCGCGCGTCTTCACGGACCGCTGGGTGAAGTACAGCTCGATGCCGTTGCACTGCGTGTGCATCTCGTCGCGCCAGTCGGCGGGCGTTTCGCCAGCGAGGAAGGGCGTCAGGCTTCGCCCGGTCAGGCCGTCCGGGGCCGCGCCCGTCGCCAGCTCCACAAACGTCGGGGCGAAGTCCGCCAGCGACACGAACGCGTCCACCCGCCGCCCGGGCCGGGCGATGCCCGCGGGCCAGCGGACCACGGCCGGCACGTGATACGCCCCGCGGAAGGACGGAACGCCCTTGGCGAACAGGCCGTGGTCGCCGCAGTAGTCGCCGTGGTCGGAGCAGTAGACGACCAGCGTGTTGTCGGCCTGGCCGGTGGCGTCCAGGGCTGACAGTACCCGCCCGAAGAGGTCGTCCAGGTACGTGCAGTACGCCCGGAAGTGCCGGATGCCCTCACGGACTTCGCGCTCGGAGAGTTGGCCGAAGCGCATCCGGCGCATGCGGCGGTAGATGGCCGGCTTGTCGGCGAGTTCGTCGGCGTAGCTGGGGGGGATGGCGACGTCGGCGAGGTCGTACATGTCGAGGTACTTCTGCGGGACGAAGTACGGGTCGTGTGGGGCGATGCACCCGACGAACAGGCCCCAGGGGTTGCCCCCGGCGGAGGCGAGCTGCGGCAGGGCGTCGAGGGCATGCGTCACGGCCCGTTCGTCGTGCGGCCCGCCCTCGTCGCCGCGCGAGCCGTAGAGCGTGTAGGTGCCGTAGCCGGGGCGGAGGATCTGCCCCTCGCCGCGTTCCGTGGGCTCCGGCTGCGCCGCGCGTTTGCGCAAGCGCTGCCACTCGTCCTCATCCGTGCCGGCCTGGTGGCCCGTGACGAACAGCTCCTCCCACCCGTAGTCCTTCGGCGTCTTCTCGACGCTGACGTGCCACTTGCCGGAGTAGGCGAGGCGGTAGCCGGCCTCGCGGAGGTCCTCGCTCCAGCAGCGCACGCCGGGCTTGAGCCCGCGCGAGAGGGCCTGGTCGTTACAGATGTTGTTCCACACGCCGTGGCGCGAGGGATACAGCCCGGTCATGAACGTTGCCCGCGACGGGCAGCAGTGCGGGCTGGGGCAAAACGTCTCGGGGAACGTCACGCCGTCGGCCGCCAGCTTCGAGACGTTCGGCGTCAGGCACGGGTTCTCGTCCAGGACCGTGTCGCCGCGCTGGTGGTCGGTCATGAAGATGAGGATGTTCGGCCGGGGCGGCCGTCCATCGCCGTGTGTGCTCATTGGCTCACCTGGCCAGCCGGTTCGATGGTGACGACGTCGTTCTCAGCGACTCCAGGCGACCGGCCGAGCGAAAGGAAGCGATGCTCGTGCCCGTCGGTTCCGCGGCAGTTGCACCGCTCGCTGCGGACCGTCACGCGGCGCCTTGTCCCGTGCACGCGGACGGCGGCGCTGCCGCGCTGCGGCAGCAGGCCCCAGGCAGTCTTCGGTAGCAGAACGCACAGGCCGAAGTCGTCCCGGCGGAGCACCTTTCGGCGGATGGCCTTTCCGGTCTTCCCCGGCCGCGATGCGGCGAAGCGCGCAATGCCGGGCTCCACCCGGCCGACCAGCGCTCGCTCGTAGTCGGCCACCACGAGCTTCTTCCCCTTGCGGACGACGCGGTGGCCTTCCTCTCGGAGCCTGGCCCGCTGCGTGGCGCCCTGGCCGGGGTACTTGGGGTTGAGCTCACCGCCGGCCTTGAGGACGCGCCACCAGGGCGGGACGACCTTCCGTCCGTCGCGGGCGGCCTCGTCGGCGGCGTGGGCGATCAGCCAGGCGAAGATGCCTGTGGTCATCGAGCACGCAAGGTCGACGGCGTGCTTCTGCCTCAGCAGGTCACCGATCTGCGCCATCGTGATCAGCTTGCCCCTGCGCACGCGCCGCACGATCCGTTCCACCTCGTCCGGCGACGGCACGACCATGTGCTGCCTGGTCTTCTGGCAGTACCACTTCTTCGGCAGGCCCGGCTTGGCCTTCGCGGCAGCCAGCTTCTGGCGCCATGTCTTCTTCCCACGCGGCATATCCGTTTCTCCTGCGGCCACGGCCTGACGGGAAGTTCAAGGCTCCGTCCCAGGCATCGCGGCTAGCGGCTGGTGACGATCCCGCACGCCTCGCGGACGCGCCGCATCGTCGCCTCGGCGACCTCGCGGGCCTTGCGGCCGCCTTCCCGCAGCACGTCGCGGACGTAGTCCGGGTCCTTCTCCAGCTCCGCGTACTTCTCCCTCGGGGCGGCGAACGTCTCGTTCACCAGCTCGGCCAGCCGTTTCTTGGCGTGGCCATAGCCGTATCCGCCCGCGCGGTACCTGGCGGCGATCTCGTCGGTTTCCTCCGCGCTGGCAAACAGCCGCAGCAGCGCGAACACGTTGCACTGCTCGGGGCTCTTGGGGGCCTCCAGGGGCGTGGAGTCGGTGACGATCTGCATGCAGCGCTTCTGCGTCTGTTCCGGCGTCTGGAAGATCTCGATCGTGTTGTCGTAGCTCTTGGACATCTTCTGCCCGTCGATGCCGGGCACCACGGCGACGTCGGGCACGATGTGCGCCTTCGGCACGACGAGCACCTCGCCGTAAGTCTGGTTAAACTTGATCGCGATGTCCCGCGTCATCTCGACGTGCTGCTTCTGGTCCTGGCCCACCGGCACCAGGTTCGCGTCGTAGATGACGATGTCCGCCGCCTGGAGGACGGGATAGTCGAACAGGCCCATGTTCGGCCCCAGGCCCCGGGCCACCTTGTCTTTGTAGGCGTGGCCCTTCTCCATCAGGCTCACCGGGCAGATCGTGTTGAGGAACCAGCACAGCTCCGTCGTCTGCGGCACGTCAGACTGAAGGAAGAACACACTGCGTTCCGGGTCGATCCCCAGCGCCATGTAGCCCATCGCCAGATGCCACGACAACTCCTCCAGCAGCGCCTTGTCCTGGAGGCTTGTGAGCGCGTGGTAGTTCGCCAGGAAGTAGAAGCACCCGTGGCCTTCCTCCTGGAGCTTGACGAACTGCCGCACGGCCCCGAAGTAGTTGCCGACGTGCAGCCTGCCGGACGGCTGGATTCCAGACAATATCCTCATCGAACGCTCCCGCGTGGCGGATTCCCCGCGAACTCTAGGGGCGGAGGCCCGCTCAGTCAAGGCCGGGGGGAACGCGCCGTCGGCGAGGCGGAGGTCTAGCCCTCCGCGCCGAACAGCAGGTTGTGCGTCGTCCGGATGCCGTGGGCATCGAGCCGGCGCACGACCTCGGGCACGTCGGCGGCACGGTGCAGCTTGCCGAGCTTCCGGAGCATGCGGTCCGAGCCGGACTCGCTGCCCATCT
>CAZMDT010000130.1:0-8059 GCA_964564965.1 uncultured Planctomycetaceae bacterium
GGGGCGCTTCAGCCACCTGCGCCTCGGGCAGCTCATCACGCTGCGCCCGGGGCAGGCGTACTTCGAGTGCCGCCTGCGCGTGGAGAACCCGCTGCCGTACCGCGTGGGCGTGCGGCTGTGGTCGACGGCGCAGTTCCCGATCGCCGACGATGCGGAGTTTCTGTTCCCCGTCAGCCGCATGTGCTACCACGGGGCCGTTCGCTTCAGCGACTGGCGCACCGGCGAGGGAGCGGCCCTGTGGCGGAACTGGGAGCGGACCGACTCGTACTTCTCGGTGAACCTGGAGCAGCCGTTCGTGGGCGTGTATTACCCGTCGGCCGACGTGAACCGGCTGCGGGTCGTCGATCCGAAGGTCGCCCCCGGGGCGAAGCTCTACGCGTGGGCGTTCTCGGGGCGGGAACGTGACAAGGCGAGGTTCTTCGAGATCTGGACGGGGCTGGACCGCGTCTTCGAGCAGGAGGGGCGGTTCCTGCCGGCGTTCGCGACGGCCGGGTTCACCGAGCGCGCGTACGTCGCCCGCGGCGTGGGCCGCGCCGACTACGCCAACGAGCACGCCGCCATCGGCCTGCGTCGGGAGAAGCAGGACGACGGCACGACGGTGGCCGTCGTGTCGGTCACGCCGAGCCACGAGCTGCCGGGCGCGGAGATCGCGGCGGCCAGCGTTCCCAAGTTACGGCTGCACGTCGCCGCCCGGCAGGCGGACCTCAAGCCGCTGGCCGTAGTCGCGCTCCGGCTGCCGCTGCCGCGAGCCGACGCCCCGGTGAGGGTGACCATCCACCGGGACGGGCAGACGCTGCTCGAGGTGGTCCTGCCGCTGGCGCCGCCCGAGAAGTACGAGAAGCAGGAGGCGGCTATGCGGGAGCGGGTCGCGCCCGACCGGAACGATCCGGCCCGGTTCGCCGAGCACAGCGAGGTGCGCGGATGGATCGCGGCACGACGCGACTCCGGCTCGCTGGGCACGACGGCCTTTCCGGCCGCCAAGGCGCGGGTCGCCAAGGAACCACAGAGCGCCGCCGCGCACGCCGCCCTCGGGCGGATCGCCTATCGCCTCGGCAAGCTCGACGAGGCGCAGGCCGCCCTGGCGGAGGCCACGGACCTGGACACCGAGTCCGGCCTGGCGCATCACCTGCTCGCCCTGGTGCTGCTGGAGCAGGGCAAGACGGCTGAGGCGCACAAGCACTTCAGCAAGGCCCTCGCCGCGAAGACGGCGCATCCTGAGGCGGGGTACTTCGTGGCGCTGGGTGACATCGCGGGCGGACGGGCGGCCGAGGCAGCCGAGGCGCTGAAGGCGCTCGTTCAGGCACGCCCGCAGGCCGTCCGCCCGCGCCTGCTGCTGGCGGCGACGCTGGTAAAGCTGGGGCAGCCGAAGGAGGCCTGCGCGATCGCCGACGCGCTGGAGGCCGAGGACCCCGCCAGCGTGGAGATCGCCGAGATCGCCGCCCGCTGCCGGCCTGACGACGCCGGGCGCCGCCAGGTCGTCGCAAAGCTGCTCCAGAAGAACCCCGAGGCCGATGAAGCGCTCCGTCGCCTGCGGCTGGAGATCGATTCCGGGCGATGGGCGCACCCGGCGCGTCCCGGGCCGTACCGCTACGTCGGGGGGTATCGACGGCTCCAGACGGCGTGGTGAGCTGACGGGGGCCTCGAGGTCGGGCGTTCGGGCCTCTGCTCAGGGCCGGCCGGCGGCGAGGCGGACGGCGGCGGCGGCAAGGGCGAGCGACTCGCGCCCGTTTTCCTCGGTAACCACGCGCTGGTGGGCGCGGTCGCGGAGGTAGGCCACCTGGTCGGCGAGCAGGGCTCGCACGCTGTCGGCGTAGACGGCCTGCTTGTCGGGGTTGGGCGTGTAACGGAGGCGGATGCGCTGCGTGAGGTTTCGCTGCTTGCCGCGGCTGCCGGCTTGGCCGCGCTCGGGGGTGTACCGCTCGAGGATCTCCAGGCTGTCCCAGGGGCAGTTGCCGGCGAGCCGGCTCGCGCCGTCGTCGTCGAGGACGCCGTCCACGGCGACCGTCAGCGGGATCCACCCCTCCACGCGGATGTCCCCCAGCTCGCAGACGAGGCGGTGGTCCGTGCGGTCGAGCATCGTCGGCTGATCGAAGCCGTGATAGTGGCTCGCGACCGCCCCGCCCGCGTGCCGGACGGTGCACGTCACGCGGTCCTGCTGGCCCGTGCCCTCACGGGCCTCCGCGTGAGCGTCGAGGACCTCCCCCGCCCCCAGCCAGTAGCGGTACAGGTCGAAGAAGTGCACGCCGTGCTCGATGAAGATCCCCCCGGACATCTCGCGGTTCCAGAACCAGTGCCCCGGCGGCAGCGAGCCGTCGCTGGCGCAGTTCGTCAGCCGGGCCGACAGCACCTTCCCCAGCACGCCGCTGTCGATGATGTCCTTCACCGCCTCGGTCACCTCGTTATGGCGCAGCACGAAGTCGACCGGGGCGATCACGCCGGCGGACTTCGCGGCGGCGAGCATCTCGTCCGCCTGGGCGACGGTCAGGGCCAGAGGCTTCTCGCAGAGGCAGTGCTTGCCGGCCCCCGCCGCCGCCAGCACCAGCTCGCGGTGTGTGCCCGGCGGTGTGGCGACGTGTACGATCTGCACGTCGTCGCGGGCGATGAGCCCCTCGGGCGCGTAGTGGGCGGGGACGGAGAATGCCGCGGCGAGCGCGTCGGCGGCGCCTTTCGCCACGTCCGCGACGGCCGCGATGCGGACCTCGCCGAGCGCGGCGTACGCCTCCAGGCAGAAGCGCCCGAACGCCCCACAGCCGACCAGCCCGAGCCCCAGAGGTTCTTTGGCCATCCGCGCGCCCTCTCCAGAGAGTGACCACAGCCTAGGCGCGAGGCCGGGGACGGTCAAGTGCGCGGCTTGACTGAGCGGCCGGGGAAATGGGATACTGCTATGGCCCACGGCCGCTGTGCTGTGGGCTTTTGGGACCAGCACGCCCCGGGCGCCGGACGATATACGCCACAGATGCTCAAGCTGCTCGGCAGAGTTTTCCTGAAGCTCATCGGCGGCAGCCGGAACGACCGCATCGTCCGCGGTAAGATGCGGACCGTCGAAGAGCAGATGAACCCGCTGGAGGAGCGTCTGCGCCCGCTGAGCGACGCGGAGCTCCTGGGGGTGAGCGAAGCGCTGCGCGAGCGGCGCCGCGGCGGGGAGAGCCGCCAGGGCCTCCTGTCCGAGGCCTTCTCGCTCGTCCGCGAGGCGTCGCGCCGCGCCCGCAGCCACCGGCAGTTCGACGTCCAGCTCGTGGCGGGGCAGGTCCTCGACGACGGGTGGATTGCCGAGGAGGCCACCGGCGAGGGCAAGACCATCGCGTGCTATCCGGCGGTCTACATGGCCTGGCTGGAGGGCATGCACACGCACGTGGTGACGGTGAACGACACGCTCGTGAGGCGTGACGCGGAGTTCGCCCGCCCGGTCTTCGAGCTGCTGGGGATGACGGTGGGGTACATCACGGCGGACATGCCGGCCTATGGGCCGGACGCCGCCGTGCGCCGCCAGGCCTACGCCTGCGACGTCACCTACGGCACCAACAGCGAGTTCGGCTTCGACTACCTCCGCGACAACATGAAGATGTCGGTGGCCGAGCAGGTGCAGCGATCGCTCGATTTCGCCATCGTCGACGAGGTGGACAGCATCCTGATCGACGAGGCGCGGACGCCGCTGATCATCTCGGGGCAGGCCCACGGCGACACGGCGATGTACCGCAAGGCCGACGCGGTCGCCCGCGAGGTGCTCGCCCGCAACCGCGCCTGGGACCGCGCCAACCAGCGGGTGGAGTCGCTGAAGCGCCAGATCAAGTCGCTGGAGGGGGAGGCGGCCAGAGCGCGCGGCGAGCGGGGCGACTCCGAGAAAAAGCTCCGCGACACCGAGGCCCGACTCGCCGAGGCGGAGGAGGCGCTTGAGGACGAGACCAAGCTCTACGAGATCGAGCTGGACAACAAGGCCGTCCACCTGACCCACGAGGGCGTCGGCGGCGCCCAGGAGATTGCCGGCGTCGGCAGCTTCTACGTCGGGGCGAACATGGAATGGCCGCACCTGATGGAGCAGGCCCTGCGGGCGCACCTGGTCTACGAGAAGGACAAGGACTACATCGTCCGCGACGGGCGCGTGGTGATTGTGGACGAGTTCACGGGCCGGCTGCTGGAGGGGCGGGAGTGGTCCGACGGGCTTCACCAGGCGGTGGAGGCGAAGGAGCGCGTGACCGTCAAGGAGGAGACGCAGACCCTCGCGACGATCACGCTCCAGAACTACTTCAAGCTCTACCGGAAGCTCGCGGGCATGACCGGCACCGCCATGACCGAGGCCACCGAGTTCCTGAAGGTCTACGAGCTGGACGCCGCCGCCGTGCCCACGCACCGCCCCGTCAACCGGGTGGACCACGAGGACCGCATCTACGCCGACGTGGACGCCAAGTACGACGCCATCGTCGAGGAGATCCGCTACTACAGCCGCGACCTCGGACGCCCCGTCCTCGTCGGCACCACCAGCATCGAGAAGAGCGAGAAGATCGCCGAGATGCTCAAGCGCCGGCACGGCGTCGAGCACCAGTTGCTGAACGGCCGGCCCGAGAACGCCGCCCGCGAGAACGAAATCGTCGCGCTGGCCGGCCTCAGACGCCCCCTGAAGAAGGGCGGAAAGCCGACGGTCGGCACGGTGACGATCGCCACGAACATGGCGGGCCGGGGCACGGACATCAAGCTGGGCGAGGGCGTGGTGTGCCCCGGCTGCAAGGTCCCGCCGGCGGAGAAGCTCGCCGCCCTCGGCGTGGCGCTTGAGGACCTCTTCCCGCCCGGGGCGACGAAATGCTGCATTCACTGCCCCCAGTACGACCCGGCCACCAACTGCGCCCATTGCTTCAAGCCGAAGCTCAGCGAGGAGTTCCCCCTGCGCGGGCGGACGGACTGCCGCAAGGAGGTGCCCTGCGGGCTGCACATCGTCGGCACCGAACGCCACGAGGCGCGCCGCATCGACAACCAGCTCCGCGGGCGTTCCGGGCGCCAGGGCGACCCCGGCTCCAGCCGGTTCTTCCTGTCCCTCCGCGACGACCTGCTGTCCATCTTCGCCGGACCGTGGACCCTGAAGGTACTCGGCTGGCTCGGCCTCCAGGGCGACATGGCCATCGAGGACCGGCGGGTGTCCGGGGGCATCAGCCGGGCGCAGAGGAAGGTCGAGGAGCGGAACTTCGAGACCCGCAAGAACCTGCTCGAATACGACGAGGTGATGGACCACCAGCGGCGCACGTTCTACTCGCAGCGGCAGATGATTCTCGAGGGGCGCGACCTCGAGGGGCTGGTGCGGGACATGGTTCGCGAGTCCGTCGCCGATGCGGTGGCGAACTACCTCGACGGGCGGTACCCGCAGCGCTGCATTGCCGAGTGGGCCCGGCAGACGCTCCAGGCCCCGATCCGCGACGAGCAGATCACCGCGGAGACGCCGGAGGAGCTTCCGGCCCTGGAGGAGGCGCTTCGCGAGCGCGGCAAGGAGGAGGCGGCCAACGTCGTCACCATGACCCTCGGGGAGTACATGGACGAGGACGTGGACCGGAAGGAGTGGGACCTGAAGGGCCTGAGCAGTTGGGCGATGAGCCGGTTCAACGTGAACCTCTCGCAGAACCAGTTGCGGCGGATGGACGCGGCGGAGGTGGAGCGGGCGCTGACCGAGGCCGCTGCCGAACGCATCGACCAGATGGACCTGTCCCCGGTGGGGCGGTTCCTGGAGCCGGGCTTCGCGCCGGCGTCGCTGGCGGAGTGGGCGCGCGGGAAGTTCGGCGTGGCGGTGACCGGGGAGGATCTGACGGCCGAGGCGACCGACGTGGAGGCGAAGCTGCTGGAGGCCGTCGAGGACGTCTACCGCCGCCGCGAGATCGAATACCCCGTCGAGTACGTCATGGACGTCACCGTGGGGCAGGGGGGCACGGAGAACGTCTACGCCCTGGGCAGCCTGGTGGAATGGGCCAACCGGAAGTACGAGGCCGGGCTGCAGGTGGAGGACCTCCGCGGCGAGAAGCCGGACCGGATTCGCGCCCGCCTGACGGAACTGTCGGAGGCGTGGCTGTACGGCGGGCAGCTGGAGCGGGCGATCCGCGAGGGGCTCGGCGCCGCCCCCAGCGTGGACCGGGCGATCGAGTTCGCCGGCCGCCGGTTCGACACCGACCTGTCGCCGGCCGACTTCGACTCCGACATCCCCGGCAAGGTGCGCGACGTCGGGCGGCAGTTCCTCCGCCGCGAGATGACCGAGCTGGAGCGGTTTGTCCTCCTCCAGATCTACGACAACTCGTGGATGGACCACCTGCTGGGAATGGACCATCTTAAAAGCGGCATCGGGCTGCGGAGCTACGCCGAGCAGGACCCGCGCGTGGCGTACAAGCGGGAGGGATCGCGCCTGTTCCAGGAGATGCTCTCCGGCGTGCGGAACAAGGTCACGGACATGATCTTCAAGGTCCGCCTGACCGCCGACACCTCGCTTGAAAGCGGATACCAGGTTTCCTCCGTGGTGCACGAGCAGCTCACCGGCTATGATCACCTCGCCCGCGAGATGTCCGAGCAGCAGCAGGCCGGCGAGGTGCAGAAGGTCCAGACCATCGTGCGCGACCTGCCCCGCGTCGGGCGCAACGACCCGTGCCCCTGCGGCTCGGGAAAGAAATTCAAGAGGTGCTGCGGCAGAAACCTGTGAGCCCCCGCCACGCCCCCCTGAGGGGCGGGCACTGACATTCGACACGCTGCGGAGGAGGCCCCGGGCCCGGCCGAGTGTGCCGACGCCCGGGCGCAACCCCGCTGCCGGGAGACCGCCATGAGCTACCTGACGCTCGCTGCAGCCGATAACCTGGTGTTCCTGTGGTTCGCCAGCCTGATCATCGCGATCGCCTTCGGCCTGCTGTTCTTTCGCGAGGTGCGTCGGTTGAAGGACATCGCCGAGGCGCTGCATGACCTGGCGCGGCGCGCCCACGGCGGCGACAAGCCCGGACCGAAGGAGTAACCGGCGTGGCCCGAGACCGCATCGCAGACCGCTTCGCCAAGCGCCAGAAGCAGCAGAAGCTGGGCGAGCTGGCCAGGCGCGGCCGCAGCGCCGAGGACATCGAGGCCGAGGAGGAGCTCATCAAGAGCACCGAGAAGGTCGAGCCGCTGAAGGCCGACCGTCCACCCGGCCGGAACGACCCCTGCCCCTGCGGCTCGGGCAGGAAATACAAAAAGTGCTGCGGGGCGGAGTGACGCCCCCCGCCCCCGCCGGACGCCGCGAAGCCCACGGGCGCCTGCCGTGGGCTTCTTGCTGCCGCGGGGGGCGGATAGAATGTGGCGAGTCATGACCGACGCCCAACCCTGCAAGCTGGCGCTCGAGGACGGGCTGGTGTTTGAGGGCACCTGCTTCGGCGCCGCCGGCACCGCCGAGGGCGAGGTGGTGTTCAACACCGGCATGACCGGCTACCAGGAGGTGCTCACCGACCCCTCCTACGCCGGCCAGATCGTCACCATGACCTACCCGCTGATCGGCAATTACGGCGTCAACGCCGAGGACATCGAGAGCCACGACCGCCGCGTGCAGGTCCGCGGCTTCGTCGTCAAGGAGCCCTCGCCCGTGGTGAGCAGCTTCCGCGCCTCGCAGTCGCTGGCGGCGTACCTGGCCGAGGCGGGCATCGTCGGCATCGCCGGCATCGACACGCGGGCGCTTACCCGGCACATCCGCCTCGCCGGGGCCATGAACGGCGTCATCAGCACCGAGTGCCCCGACGATGCCGACCTGGTCCGCCGGGCCAAGGCCCTGCCGCCGATGAAGGGCATGAACCTCGTGCCGCTCGTGACCCCCGCCGAGCCCTACGACTGGCCGGAGGGCTACACCGGCGGCTTCGCCCAGCGGCATCGCGAGCACGGCGAGCGTATGTTCGACGTGGTGGCCGTCGACTGCGGCGCGAAGATGAACATCCTGCGGAACCTGGTGGAGTGCGGGTGCCGGGTGCACGTGGTTCCGGCGGGGGCGAGCGCGGAAGAGATCCTGGAGCGGAAGCCCGACGGCGTGTTCGTCTCGAACGGCCCGGGCGACCCGGAGGCCGTCACGGACACCATCGAGACGCTG